>JAICJJ010000628.1 GCA_025928535.1 Thermomicrobiales bacterium | reverse complement strand
TCCCCACACCAACCGACCCTGGGTTGTACGACCCTACCCCCTACCCGCGTCCACCCCGATTGCCGTTCCCGTGGGGGGGCCTTCCCGCCCTTATTTCGCCCCCCCGGCCCGGTAGGCCCGCCCCACGGTCGAGTTCTTGGATATCCTCTAACAACGGAGCCTATGCAATGAAACGCCAGATCACTCGTCGTACCGTGCTCAAGGGCGTGGGCATCACCATTGGTCTGCCGCTGCTGGAAGAAATGCTTCCCGCCGCCGTGGCGGCAGAAACAGACGTGCCCGTGCGGGCCTTCAATGTTTTCTTCGGGCTGGGAATTCCGGCGCCCCTCCAGAAGGAAGGCTTCGACGGCGTCTTGGAGCCGCTTACACCGCTAGCGGACAAGCTGCTCATCCTGCGCGGCGTCGACCAGGTGCGCTGCGACCGTTCGGGCATCAACGCGCACTACGACGGCGCCACAGGCGCATTCACCGCCGAACCGCCCGACGGCGAAGCCAAGGCGGGCGGGCCTTCCATCGACCAGGTCATTCGTCGAGAACATTATCCGCAAGGCCTGCCGTCGGGCATGGTTCACACGCTGGTGGCCGGCACGTTTTTTCGCCGCAGCCGCGTGGGCCGCTACGTTCACAGCTATAACGATGACGGCACCGCGGCCGCCCCGATGCAGGAAAAGCCGCGCGACCTCTTCGAGCGCGTCTTCGGGTCGGTGGCGGTCGCCGATGAATCGGATCTGCGCCGGCGCCGGCTGAAACGCAGCGTGCTCGATGCCGTTGTCGATCAGTACAAACTTTACACGGGCGCTAACTCCCCATTAGGCGCCACCTCGAGGGCGCGCGTGGCTGAACACCTCGAGCGGATTCGAGAATACGAGCAGCGCGCGTTCTCCGTCGCCGATAAGCCCGGCGGCCCGCAGCCGCCGCCGCCCTCACAACTGCGTCACGGCGGCGAAGCCGATCCTAACGGCGAAGGAATTGACATCACGCTCGAGCAACTCGTCGCGGAGTGGCGGCTGACGGCCGATTTATACGCCCTGGCAATTCAAAGCGACCGGGTGCGGTTCGGTTCGTTGACGTTTCTGGCGGCGGGCGAGCGCATTCGCCTGATGGGCAAGTACGAATACGGCGGCCGGTCGATCTTCGAGTTCGATGACGCCGGGCAGCGCAAGAAAACCGGCTCCAACGCGTGCAGCCACGAATGGTGGCACGACTTCGATGAAAAGAAGAAAAACGAGGCGCTTCGCGCGCACGCTCACATGAAGATGCGCGAGGTGGCCTACTTTCTCGGGCGTCTCGCCGGCGCAGACTGTGTCGAGGCAAACGGAAAGACCATCCTCGAGAACTCGCTGGTCGCGATCTCGACGGAATCGGGCGACGGCCGGCACAACGACGTGAAGCGAGAGTTGTCGGGCATCTTTCACGCCATCACCAGCGCCAAGGGCCGCTTCAAGACCGGGCAAATCCAGGACGTCGGAGCTGAGGGAATCGACGTTTATAATACGATGCTTGATGCCCTGGGCGTTTCTCGCCGGCTGGGCCCAGCCAATCGACGATCGCAGCGGATCGATGCGATTCGCGCTTAGAGGCCGGCCTTTGGTTCGCGTTTGAGCCGCCGATAGGCGGACGTCCGAAAGTGTCGCTTATTGCTTTGCCTTGGA
>JAICJJ010000186.1 GCA_025928535.1 Thermomicrobiales bacterium | reverse complement strand
TCGGAGATCAATTTGATGCGCGCCCCCGCCTCCCGCACATCATTCACCAGCCGCTCATGGCGCGGTCGGTCGAGCACGACGACAGTCAGGTCTTGCACTTCGCGTCGCTTGGCGGCGGCGATCCGCTGGAGGTTGTCCGCCACCGGCGCTTCGATGTCGATCACGCCGGCCGCTTCCGGCCCAACCGCGAGTTTTTCCATGTACATGATGTAGGGCGATTCGTAGAGCGCGCCTTTTTCCGCGATCGCCACGGTCGAAATCGAGTTCGGCTGCCCCTGAGCCAGCAAGCGCGTGCCATCGATCGGATCGACCGCGATGTCGACCTTCGGCTCGTCCGCGCAACCAACCCGCTCGCCCCGGTACAGCATCGGCGCTTCGTCTTTTTCACCTTCCCCGATGACCACGACGCCGTCCATCGCGATCGAATCGAGGACGAGCCGCATCGCGTCGACGGCCGCCTGGTCGGCCGCGATCTTGTCGCCCCGGCCCATCCAGCGGCCGGCGCGCAAGGCCGCCGCCTCCGTTACACGGACGATTTCCAGCGCCAGGTTGCGTCCGATCGCCTCGGCCATCTCCTGCTCCTCTCCGGTTCACGCCCCGCGGCGCGCCGCGTTCGGCGCCGATCGGTTCACCGACCGAGCCAATCCGCCGCCGCGCCCGGCAGGTCGAACGCGCTGCCAATGGTCACCGAACAGTCGGGCAACGATTGCACGAACGACGCGCCATAGCGTTTCGAAACGACGCGCCGATCGAGCACCGCGCAAACGCCGCGGTCGTGGGTGCTTCGAATCAGCCGGCCAAACCCTTGCTTGAAGCGCAAGATCGCTTGCGGCACGGCGTACTGTCCGAACGGGTCTTCGAACAATTCGCTCCGCGCCGCGAAGACCGGATCGCTCGGGACGCTGAACGGCAACCGGGTGATCGCGAGCAGACTGAGCGCCGGCCCGACGATGTCGACCCCTTCCCAGAAGGTCGCCGCGCCGAGGACGACGACGTTGTCGGTGTGGCGCAGCCGCTCGATCAGTTGCCGCGGACTGCCGTCGATCCGCTGCGCCAGCACGATGACGCCGCGCTCCTCCAGCGGCGCCTTCATCGCCCGCGCCGCCTGCTGCAACGCCGCGTGCGAGGTGAACAGCACCAGCGCCCGGCCGCCGGTCGCCGCGCACGTTTCGATCAACGTTGCATGCAAGCGCGCGCTGTAGCCCGGCGCGTTCGGCTCCGGAATGTCGTCCGACAGATACAGCAGCGTCGAGCGCTCGTAGTCGAACGGCGACGGGACGATCAATTCGACCGGCCGCTCCAGACCCAATCGTTCGTTGACGAAATCGAACGTGCCGTCAGTCGTGATCGTCGCCGACGTCAAGACAACCGACTGGAGCGGAGCGAAAAGATCGTCCCGCAGCACCGCCCCGACATCCAGCGGCGCCGCATGCAACGACGCGCGGTCTCCCATCGGCGAGCGCTCCACCCAGCAGACCACGTCTGGTTCAGGATCGACGACGATCCCGTGCAGGCGCATCTGCAACTCGGCCCCGGCGCGCGCGGAAATGCCCAGTTCGACGTTCAGTTCATCGTATTGGATGTCGGGTTCGCCGTCGGCATCGTCCGGTTCCATCGCCTCGAGCGCCTGGATGAACCATCGCACATGGTCGTCGAGATCGTGCAAGGCCGATGCCAGCGGTTCGAGCAGGAGTTCGATGTCCATCCACCAGGCGTCCCGGCGGACGGAGTCGGTCAGGCGAACGGCGCGGTCGAAGCCGCCGCCGCTTCGCCGATCGCTCCCCTCCAGCAAACGGGCGAACAACCGGGTCGCGGCGAGCCGCGCCGCGTCCGCGCGCTCTCCGGCGAGGCGCAGCCGTTCCCGCGCCGAATCGAGCCGGCGTTTGGCGTCTTCGTCGCCATGGCGGCGCGAAAGATAGGCGACGAGCGTCGGCAACGTGCCGTTCAGGAGGGCGCCGTCCCGTTTCACCAGCGCGTCGAGGTGCTCCAGCGCGTCCCGCTCGCTCACGCTGTAGCCGAATTGGGTCGTCGCCTGATCTTCGAGGTGATGCGCTTCGTCGATGACGAGATGCTCGTAGTCGGGCAGCACCCGGCTGCCCGCCATCACGTCCGACAGAAGCAGCGCATGATTGACGATGACCAGATGGGCGCGTTCCGCGTCCCGTCGCGCACGATAGAGGAAACACTGATTCCGCTGCTGGAAAACGCACCGCGCCGGCACGCAGGCGCCTTCGTCTTCCGCGACGTGGCGCCAGTTCGCTTCTTCGTCGGGCGCCAGCCGCAATTCGGCGCGGTCGCCGGTTTCCGTCTCGCCCATCCAGGCCAGGATTTTCGCCTTGAGGCGCGCTTCGCCCGGATCGAGCGTCGGCTGCCGCTGCCAGGCGAACCAGCGGCGCAGACAGAGATAATTCGCGCGGCCTTTCAAAACCGAGGTCGCCAACTCCTCGCCGAGATCGTCGCCCAACGCCGCGACCAGATCGGGAATGTCCTTGCGGTAGAGTTGATCCTGGAGCGCGAGCGTGTTTGTCGAGACGACGACCGGCTCGCCCCGCTCGATCGCGTACATCGCCGCCGGCACGAGATACGCCAGGCTCTTCCCCGTCCCGGTGCCCGCTTCGACGACGAGTTCCTGCTCGGCATTGAGCGCCCGCGCGACAGCAGCCGCCATGTCGACCTGCTGGCGTCGCCGCTCGTAACCAGGGATGACGTGCGACAACGGCCCGCCCGCCGCGAACGCGTCACGGACTCGATCGAGATCGACCTCCCGGCGCGACCCCGTCGGCCGCAGCGACTCCGCGCGTTCGCGCGACGTCAGGAAGGCGAGTTCCTGGGCGGCTCCGCCCTGCGCGTCTTCTCCGAACAGGGGTCCGGCGCCGGCGAAGCCGTCGGCGCCGGCGGCGAAGAGATCGGCGAACTGCATGCCGCCCAGCGCCGCGTACGCGGCGATCTGCTCCCTGGTCAGGCGGTCGAAGCGGGCGATGCGCCGCAGCAGCGCCTGAAACACGCGCGCGGTCGTCTCGGCGTCCGCCGCCGCGCGGTGAGATTCGGGCGCGGGCACGTCGAGCACGCGCGCGACCGTGGCGAGGTTGTACGCGGGCAGATTCGGCAACAGGAGCGCCGCCAGTTCATACGTGTCGTAGACGGGTCCCTGGTGGTTCACGCCAGCCGCCGCCAGCATCCCGAGATCGAATTGCGGCGACTGTCCCACCAATGGCCGTCCGGCGAGAAAGCGGCGAACGGCCGACGCAATCTCGCTCCACTCCGGCGCCGCCTCGAGCGCGGCCGGGTCCAGTCCGGTCAGCGTCGCGATGTCGAGGGAAAGCCGGCTCGCCGGTCGCGCCAGCGACGCGAAGCGATCGACGATGTCGTCAGCGGTGAAGGCGACCAACGCCACCTCGACGATTTCGTGGCGCGTCGGATCCATGCCCGTCGCCTCGAGATCGAGCGCGACGAAGATGGGCTGCATCGGTCTACGAGTCCAATTTCTAGGACGGACGGGCCAGCGGCGATCCGGTCGCGAGCGCGTCCGCCAATTCGAGCGTCAGAACGGCCAATTGGGTCAGCCCCGCGGCGAGCGGAGCCGTGTCGATGAATTCGTCTTCGCGATGGACGTTGCCGCCGGTCGTCAGCCCAACGCAGACCGCCGGGATGCCGCGGCCAATCGGCACGTTGGCGTCGGTGCTCGACGCGTCGAATGAGGCCTCGATGCCGAGCTCCGCCAGAATCGCCGCCGCCCGTCGCACGATCGGGCTGTCGAGCGGCACGACTCCGGCCGGCCGCTCGCCAAGCAATTCCGCCGCCACGGAGACGCCGCCCCGATTGTGACTGGCGATGACCCGTTCGACCCGGTCGGTCAGCCGCGACAAGGCGGCTGCATCGACCGATCGCAGATCGACCAGGCACGAGGCGCTCGGGGCGATCGAATTGACCGAAATGCCGCCTTCGATGACGCCGACGTTGAGGGTCGTTTTCGGCACGCGCGGCAACGGAATGGCGTCCAGATCGTTGATCAATCGGGCCAGCGCGTGGAGCGCGCTCGGTCTCCCCCAGTCGCCCCAGGAATGGCCGCCCGGCCCCGTCGCTTCGATCCGGTAGCGCCGGCTGCCAACCGCCACATGCGTCACCCGGCCAAGGTTGTGTCCCTCGACCGCCACCACCGCGCCGACATCGGGATGAGCGTCGAGGACGGCGCGAATGCCCCGCAAATTGCCGAGTCCTTCTTCACCGACATTGCCGGTCAGCAACACGTCGGTCGCGGGCGTCTCCCCGGCTTCGCGCAAGATTTGCGGAATGGCGAGCACGGACGCGATGCCGACGCTGTTGTCGCCGATCCCCGGTCCGAACAATCGCTCGCCTTCGCAGCGTATCGGCAGCGACGTGGTTCGACTGAACACCGTGTCGAGATGGGCCGCCAGCAAGAGCGGCGGTTTGCCCGATGCGCGCCCCGGCAGGCGGCCGACCACGTCGTCGATGTCGTCGATGGTCGCGTGCACGCCGGTTTCGCTCATGGCGGTCGCCACGAAGCGGGCGCGGTCGCCTTCCTCGCCCGTCGGCGCCGCGACTGCGGCGATGCGGGCGGTCATCTCGAGCACCGTCGGCGCCGCGGCCACAGCCGCGGTCCGAACCGCCGCGATCCGCGCCGCGGATGGCCCTGGCACGGTGTCCTCCTCATCCAGATGCACGCGCGTTGGGCAGCAGGGGCAAGGCGCGGCGATGTTCTGCCGCGATGGTTTCATTCGCCCCGTCGCCGTCCGCACGAGTATAGCCGAGCCGAGCGCCGCCGCCCGGCTCGTTCTGCTGTATTGCGGCGCGAAATTTTGCTTGACACGCCCCCAGCGCGGCGATACGGTTGCCGGTCAGGGGCCCTTGGCGGCGCCCCGGATTTTGCATGTCACGGTCGCGATTGCGTCGGCTCGGACACGCCGCGCGACCGGGGTCGGAGGTCCCAGATGGCCCTTTACCGCTTCGACGCGGTGATCGTCGGCTCGGGCGGCGCCGGACTGATGGCGGCGATCCAGATGGCCGGCAAGGCGAACATCGCGGTCGTCAGCAAACTCTACCCGCCCCGGTCGCACACCGGAGCCGCCCAAGGCGGCATCAGCGCCGCGCTCGGCAACACCGAAGAAGACCACTGGCGCTGGCACATGTTCGACACGGTCAAGGGCGGCGACTACATCGTCGATCAGGACGCGGCCGAAGTGCTGGCGCGCGAAGCGATCGACGCCGTGCTCGAATTGGAGCACATGGGCTTGCCCTTCAACCGGACGCCCGACGGCCGGATCGATCAGCGGCGCTTTGGCGGCCACACCCGCAATTTCGGCGAAGCGGCGGTCCGGCGCGCCTGCTATGCGGCCGACCGCACCGGGCACATGATCATCCAGACCTTGTACCAGCAGGGCATCAAGCACAATGTCAATTTCCTCGACGAATTTTACCTCCTCGACGTGCTCTTCACCGAGAACGGCGAGTCGTGCGGCGTCGTCGTTCTCGAAATCAAGACCGGCGAGATTCACACCATTCATGCGAAAGCGGTCCTGATCGCGACCGGCGGCTTTGGCCGCGTCTTCAAGATCACGTCGAACGCGCTCGCCGGAACCGGCGACGGCATGGCCATCCCCTACCGGCGCGGCGTGCCGTTGATGGACATGGAGTTCTATCAATTTCACCCGACCGGCCTCTACAAGCTCGGCATCTTGCTGTCGGAGGCGGCGCGCGGCGAAGGCGGCATCTTGCGCAATGGCGAAGGCGAAGCCTTTTGCGCCCGCTACGCGCCGACGTTGAAAGACCTCGCGCCGCGCGACATGGTCTCGCGCTTCATCTACCAGGAGATCAAGGAAGGACGCGGCGTCAACGGCAAGGATTATGTCGTCCTCGACCTGACCCATCTGCCGCCGGAGTTGATCGACGCCAAATTGCCCGACGTCACCGATTTCGCCCGCACCTATCTCGGCGTCGAGCCGAAAAAGGAGCCGGTGCCGATTCAGCCGACCGCCCATTACGCGATGGGCGGCTTGCCGACGAACATCGACGCCCAGGTCATTCGCGATGAGCTCGGCACGCCGATTCCCGGTTTCTATGCCGCCGGAGAAGTCGCCTGCGTTTCGGTTCATGGCGCCAACCGGCTCGGCACGAACTCGCTGGTCGATCTCGTCGTCTTCGGCCGTC
>JAICJJ010000230.1 GCA_025928535.1 Thermomicrobiales bacterium | reverse complement strand
GACGAAGTCGGCGGCTACGTCGCGCGCGGCTTCCGGGCGGTCAAAATCAAGGTTGGGCGCAATCCGGACGCGCTGCTCAACCCGTTGCCCGACATGTGGGCCAGCGACTACGCGACGGCGACGCTCGACGACGACGTCGAACGGGTGCGGGCGGCGCGGCGGGCGATCGGGCCAACGACGCGGCTGTCGATCGACGCCAACAACGCCTGGACGCCGCCGGTCGCGCTCCAGTTCATGCGACGGGTGGCCGACCAAAACATCGCGTGGCTGGAAGAACCGGTCGCGACCGACGATTTGGCCGGCAGCGCTGAGGTGGCTTCGGCGCTCGAGGAGCCGGTGGCGGGGTATGAAACGGAAACGGGCCTGGCGGGATTTCGCGATCTGATTGCCCGACGGGCGGTCGACATCATCCAGCCGGACGCGATCTGGACCGGCGGCATCACCGTTTGCCGAAAAGTGGCCGCGCTGGCGCAGGCGCACGGCTTGCCGGTCGTCCCGCACGTTTTTTCGTCGGGGGTGGCGCTGGTCGCCAACATGCATTTCATCGCGTCGATCCCGAACGGTGGGTTGCTCGAATTCGACCAGAACCCCAACCCGCTCCGCTCGGAATTGTTCGAGGAGCCGATCGAAATCCGGCCGGATGGCACGGTCCGCCTGCCGGAGCGGCCGGGGCTTGGCGTAACGCTGAATCAGGCGACGGTGGAGCGGTATCGGGTGTAGTTGCCCTCACCCCCCGCCCCTCTCCCATTGCGATGGGCGAGGGGAGCACGAACGTTTCCCCCTCTCTCGCCGCAGCGGGAGAGGGGGCAGGGGGTGAGGGCATGGAGGCGACACGATGCGACTCGAGGGGAAAATCGCGATCATCACCGGCGCCGGGTCTGGGATGGGGCGGGCCATCGCGAAACGGTATGCGGCGGAAGGGGCGAAGGTCGTTGTCGCCGACATCAATCAGGCGGCCGCCGCGGCGGTTGCGGCCGAGATCGGCGGCGACGGGGGCGAGGCGACCGCGTTTCAGGTAGATGTTCGCAATCAGGAGCAGGTCAAGGCGATGGTCGCGGCGGCGGTCGCGCGCTTCGGCGGCCTCGACATCCTCGTCACCAACGCCGGCGTCGGCCGGATCGTGCCGTTTCTCGACACGACCGAAGCCGACTGGGATTACATGTTCGACATCAACTGCAAGGGGCTGCTCTGGTGCTCGCAGGCGGCCGCCGCCCAGATGATCGATCAGGGGCGCGGCGGCAAGATCGTCAACATCGCCTCGCAGGCGGGACGGCGGGGCGAAGCGTTGGTGCTCGCCTATTGCGCCAGCAAGGCATGCGTCATCAGCATGACCCAATCGATGGCGCTCGCGCTGGCGCCGCACAAGATCAACGTCAACGGCATTGCGCCGGGCGTGGTCGACACGCCATTCTGGGAACAGGTCGACCAGCAATTCGCCAAATTGACCGGCCTGGAGCCGGGCGAGCCGAAGCGGCGGGCAGTCGCCTCGATTCCGCTCGGCCGGATCGAGCAGCCGGACGACGTGGCCGGCGCGGCGGTGTTTCTGGCGTCGTCCGAATCGGACTACATCACGCAGCAAACGATCAACGTCGATGGCGGCAACTGGCCGGGGTGATCGATCGATTCGTTCCATTCCCCGAATCCACGACGCCTCATCGGCCGCGACCGCGTCGGTGTCCGGCGAAACGTCGCGCCATCGACCTGGCCTTCCGCGCCGACGGGTTGGGCCGTTGCTGAGCCGGCCGCTGATCCGATCATCTCATCAAAGTTGGCTCATTTGAAGGAAGACGCCGCGCGGCGCGCGCTGCAGACTGATCGGCCGGGCGGTGGTCCGCCGTCGGCGGCTGGCCCTGCGGAAGTTCAGCCGCGATGACGACGTCGTCATCAACGTTCCGCATGATGCGCCGCGGCGTCGGTCGCGGCATTTCGGGACGGGGGTTGATCGATGGCGTCCGAGCGCGCTTGCCCGACCCGATTCAGTTCGTTGCGGTTGCTGGCAGCGGTGGTCGCTGTGGCGGCGCTGGCGATGCGCGCGCAGCCGCCGCGGGTCGGAGAGGTCGAGCTGGCGGGCGCGGCTTCCCCGCCGCTCGTCCACGCCACGCCGCGCGCTGGCGTCTACACCAACCCGCCGACGGTCACGCTGACGGCGTCGGAGCCGAGCACGATCTACTACACCGGCGACGGCACCGATCCGACCACCAGCCCGACCCGAGCGAGTTACCGCGCGCCGCTCCCCATCATTGGATCGACGCTGCTCAAATTTGTCGCCATCACCGCTGACAACCGACGATCGTCGGTGATGTCGGAGGTCTACACGATCGCCACGACGGCGGGCTATCGCGACATGTCCTACAGCGGCGCGAGCGCCCCGACCTCGAAAGACGCCGAAAGCGAACTCTGGTATGCCGACGGCGCCTGGTGGGGCGTCTTCTACAATCCCGTTTCGCCGAAGGGCTGGCGCGTATACCGTCTCGACACGGCGACGCAACTCTGGAGTTCCGTCACGCCCGACGGCGCCCCGCTGAGTCCGGACCTCGGCTCCGCCGCCAATCTCAAATGGGACGCCCTCGCCGACGGCGGCGCGCTCTATGTCGCGTCCCATATCCAGCAGGGGCCAAATCAGCAGGACTACAGCAGCAGCAGCGCCGCGTCCGGATCGGTTCGGTTCTGGCGCTTGCGCTACCACCCGACGTCCAGGACCTACAGCGTCGATTTTTCGCGGTCGATCGCGCCGGGAAACATGGAGACATTCGTCCTCGCCAAGGACACGACCGGCACGCTCTGGGGCGCGTTCACCCAGGACAACATGGTCAAGGTGATGCATTCCCAGGGCGGCGACAGCGATTGGACCGCACCGTACCCGCTGCCGGCGGCAGGCTCCGCCGTCAGTTCCGACGACACGGCGGCGATCGTTTCGTTCGGCAGCAAGGTCGGCGTTATGTGGAGCAACCAGTGTCCCGATTTCAACGGATGCCCGCCCGATGCGCATGAAAACAGGATGTATTTCGCCTGGCACGCCGACGGCGCGGCCGACACCGACTGGACCGAGGAGGACGCGTACTTCGTGGCCGGGAAGAAAGGCGCCGACGACCACATCAACCTCAAGGCGGATTCCGCGGGCCGGGTTTATGCGGCCGTCAAGACGTCGTTCACCAAACCCACCGATCCGCTGACCAATCTCCTCGTGCGGCAAGTGGACGGGACGTGGGACGCCTACCCCTACGGGACCGTCGCGGACGACCATACCCGAGCGATCGTGCAGATCGACGAGCGGGACGGCCTCGTCTTCATCTTTGCCGCGTCGCCAGCGAGCGGCGGCGCGATCTACGTCAAGCAATCGCCGCTGGCCGACATCGCCTTTGCGCCCGGACTGGGCACGCCGATCATTCAGAGCGCCGACGATTCCAGGCTCAACAACGTGACCTCGACGAAGCAAACCGTCGATCGCCGCAGCGGCATGGTCGTGGTGGCCGGGGACGACACGACCCACCGCTACCTGCACAACTGGATCGACCCGGCCGCGTTCGCCGCGCAGTCAGTCGATGCGGCCAGTGCGACCGCGACGGCGACCGCTGAACTCGCGGCCTGCGCCGACGGTCCGCTCTATCCCGTCGGCGCCGATGTTGTCACGACGCGGGAGGCGCCGTTCTATGCCGCCGACCAGCAGTCGGCGACGCCGGCGGCGTCAGAGGCGTTGGCGGGGACGAGAAACCCGATCGGCACGGAGCCGGCGGGAAGCAGGTTGATGATCGCCGGGCCGTACGTCGAGGCGGGCGTCTGCGATCTCTGGCCCGTGCGGCGACCGGACGGCGCCGGTCTGGCGCTGATCGACGAGCGCGCGCTGCAACTCGCGCCCGCGACGCCGGCGACGCCGGTGAAAGCCACAGGTTGAAAACGATTTCGCCGCCCGGCATGGTCCGGTTCAGCATGCCTCGTAAATTGCACTGGTGATTCGCGCTTCGTCCTCGAACACGGCGGAGACATCGGAAATGTGCTGGATCGGCCCGGCGTCGTTGAGGAAGAGCGCGAAGGCGAGGCGGCGGCCGCTTTTGGCGTCGATGTAGCCGGCGAGATTCTGGGCTTTGAGCGCGCCGTCGGCGATGGTGGTCCCGGTCTTGGCGAAGACGTGGCCGCGGGCTGGCAAGGTCCTTCCGCTTTCGGCGAGCGAGCCATCGACGCCGAGGATCGGCAGGGCCGTGCGGAACGGCGCGGCGACGTCGCTTCGCGCCATCGCCGTCAGCAGGCGGACCACGGCGCGGGGCGACGCCTCGCTGTCCGGCGAACCGCTTCCATTCGTCGGAAACGCAAACGAGTCGGGCAGGAGGCCGATGCGGTCGATGAGCGTCTGGCGCTCGACGGCGAGAGCGTCGGCGATCGTCTGCTTCCCGTGGGCAAGGGCGAAGAGCATCAGGCTGAGATTCGCGCCGAGATTGAGGCTGACCTTCAGGATGAGCCGGGCGTACTCGGCGTATGGCGGCGAAACGAATTGCGCGACGCGCGTATCCGGCGGATAAGCGTCCGCCGCCGGCAGCCGCTCGGTGGGATTTGGGGCGACGGGAGCGGCCGTCACCGGCACGCCGGCCCGCTGCAAAGCTTCCGTGAAGGCGGTGCGGGCGAACGCGGCCGGGTTTTCGATCCGGAAGGTCTGGACGAGGTCCGGCTGCCCGGAGAGCGGGGCGCGAAAGTCCGCGGGGATTGCGCCGGTGACCGCGCCGGAGCAGCCGGCCGTTCCAACGCACTCGACGCGGCCGCCTCCGGAGAGCGTGACGGTGTCGGGCGTGCCGGCGACCGTCGTCGTCACGCTGGCGTCGATGTCGAACGCCTTGGTCTGCGGCCGCCACACGACATTGGCCGCTGCATTCGGGGTTGTCGGCGTGACGGTCACGTCGACCATGTTTTCGTTGACCATGATCGGCGTGATGAGCAGGTTCTGGTTCGGCACGCGGAACGGTACGAAGAGCCGGTCGTCGATGACGACGTCGCCCGCCACGACCTGGACGCCCGCTGCGCGAACCTGCTGCGCCAGCGCGTCGAGACCGCGCAGGGGATCTTCCGGCGTCAGGATCGCCGTGCCGAGGTTGTTGGCGTCGTTGTGGTCGAAATCGGTGAAGGCGATGGCGCCTTCGGCGGTCACGCGGCCGCCGAGCGTCAGGTCGCCCGCCGCGACGAGTACGAGATCGCCAGTCAACACGCCCTTCTCATCGACCTCG
The DNA here is from genome assembly GCA_025928535.1 of Thermomicrobiales bacterium. Classification (GTDB taxonomy): domain Bacteria; phylum Chloroflexota; class Chloroflexia; order Thermomicrobiales; family UBA6265; genus JAICJJ01. The sequence continues at coordinate 313 of JAICJJ010000230.1, read as the reverse complement.
CCCCGACGGTAGACGGGGGTGGTGAAGCGGTGATCGGCGCCGAGTTGGTCGAGGGCAAGGCCAACCGAAAAGAGTTTGCGGACCGAGCCGGTCAGCGCCCGCTGGTCGGGGTTCAGTTCGTAGATCGTCTCGCCGGTTTCGAGATCGGCGACGAGGAGGCTCCAGGCCGACTTTGCGTACCGGGGCTGCTGCATCACGGACGTTATTCCGGCCGGCAAGGGGGCGCTTGCCGCCACCGCCGATCGCCAGACGGGCAGTCCGAGGGCAGCCGCGCAACCGCCGGCCAGGAGCGCCCGCCGCCGCGAGAGGCGCG
>JAICJJ010000074.1 GCA_025928535.1 Thermomicrobiales bacterium | reverse complement strand
CTGCCGCTGGTTCCCGAAGCCTGCTGGATGGGCGTCGCGTTCATCGCGATCCTGTCGGTCATCGGCATCATCTATGGGGCCCTCCTGTCGCTGGCCCAGGACGACATCAAGAAGCTCGTCGCCTACTCGTCGGTCAGCCACATGGGCTTCTGCCTGCTGGGGCTGTTCGCACTCAATAATGTGGGCATCACCGGCAGCCTGCTGCAGATGATCAACCACGGCCTCTCGACCGGCGCCCTCTTCCTCCTGGTCGGGGTCATCTACGAGCGGGCGCACACCCGGCAGATTTCGGCGTTCGGCGGCCTCGGCGGCAAGATGCCGGTCTGGACGGCCCTCTTCGGCCTCTTCATGTTCGCATCGATCGGCTTGCCCGGCCTTTCCGGCTTCGTCGGCGAATTTCTGGTCGCCCTCGGCACGTGGCATTACAACCCGTGGGCGGCGCTCTTCACCTTCGCCGTCGTCATCTTCGCCGCCTGGTACATGATGTGGCTCTTCCAGCGTCTCGCCTTTGGCCCCGCCAAGGGCGAATTGCCCGATCCGCATGACGCGGGGTTGACGGCCGAGGACCGGGCGATGCTCGCCGCGGCGGGCGGCGGCCACGGCCACGCCCCGCTGCCGGTGGCCGGCGGTTCGCAGGCGCATGGGCACGCCGGCGCGGTTCCGTCCGAAGCGCACGAGCCATACGCCGAGATGCAGGCGCAAGACAACCGGCCGTGGCCCGACATCACGTTGAAGGAAGGGCTGACCCTCTTCCCGCTGGCGGTGCTGACGGTCGTCGTCGGCGTCTATCCCGGACCGATCCTCGACCTGATCAAGCCGGCGGTCGACCGGATTCTGGCGCCCTTCATGTAGCGCCCGCGCCCAGGGAGACGAACTCAGGCGGCCCGCGTCGGACGCGAGCCGGAACGAACGAAAACGGAGTGATTCGATGCTCGAAGATCTCTCGACGTTGGTTGCGCCCAATCTGCGGCTGATGTGGCCGGAGGTGATCGTCCTCGGCCTCGCCCTGCTGCTGATGGCGCTCGACGCGTTCGTTCCCGACCGCAACCATTTCGGCTTGCTGACCGGCGTTTCGCTCGTCGGCTACGCGCTGGCGATGGCCGCGCTCTGGACGCAAGACGGCCTGAACGAAGCCACCTTCAGCGGCATGTTCCAGGCGGACGGGCTGACCGTCTTTCTCTCGCTGGTGATCCTCATCGCAGCGATATTGACCGTTTTCACCGCCGCCTCCTACATCGACCGGCTCGAAGGACGGATGCCGATCGGCGAGTTTTATGTCCTGCTCGCCTTTTCGATTCTCGGCGCGCTGATGGTCGCCGGGGCCGGCGATCTGGTGATGATCTTCGTCGGCATCGAGTTGTCGTCGCTTTCGACCTACGTCCTGACCGCCTTCGCCAAACGGCGGATGACTTCGGTCGAAGGCGCGATGAAATATTTCCTGCTCGGCATCTTCGCGAGCGCGATTCTCCTCTACGGGATGGCCTGGATCTACGGCGCGGCCGGCTCGACCCGCCTCGATCAGATCGCGGCGACGCTGCAAGGCGCGGTCGCCGGCGAGCAGTACGTCGCGCCATCGCTGTTGCTGGCGGTGTTGCTGCTGATCGTCGGGCTCGGCTTCAAGATGGCGGCGGTGCCGTTCCACTTCTGGACGCCCGACGCCTACGACGGCGCGCCGACGCCGGTGACAGCGTTCATGTCGGTGGTGCCGAAGGTCGCCGCCTTCGCCGCCACGATCCGCATCCTCGTCCAGGGCCTCGGTCCGATGACGCAGGAATGGTTCGGCCTGATGGCCGTGCTGGCGCTGATCACGATGATCTTCGGCAACGTCGTCGCCGTCGCCCAGCGCAACGTCAAGCGGATGCTCGCCTATTCGTCGATCGCTCACACCGGCTACATCATGGTCGGGTTGGCGGTCTATCAGGCGCAAGGCGGCTTCTCGACGCCGGGCGCGGCGCTGAGCGACGACGGCATCGCCAGCGTTCTCTTCTACCTGCTCGCCTACGCCTTCATGAACATCGGCGCCTTCGCCGTCGTCGCTTGGCTGCAGCACCGCGGGCGCGGCCTGACGCTCGACGACTTTTCGGGGCTGGGGGCGACCGAACCGCTGGCGGCGGCGGCGATGACCGTCTTCATGCTGTCGTTGATGGGGATTCCGCCGACCATCGGCTTCTACGCCAAATACCGCCTGATCCTGGCCTCGATCCAGACCGGCACGACGCTCGGCCTCTGGCTGGCGATCGCGATCGTCGTCCTCTCGGCCGTCAGCGCCTTCTACTACCTGCGGGTGGTGGCGGTGATGTACTTCAACGAGCCGGCCAAGACGCTGCGGCAGGCATCGACCGGTTTGCTGAACGTCGGCATCGGCGTGATGGCGGTCGTGTCGATCATCGGCGGCATCCTCTTCGCCGGACAGTTCTACGATCTTGCGGTGCGCTGGTATCACGCGCTGACGGTCGTGGCGCAAGCGACCGGCTTGTTCCACGGCTAGCCGGTCGCTCGTCCGTCCCGGGTGCGCGTCAACGTTTTGCGGCGTGCTTTTGGTAGGGGCACGGCATGCCGTGCCCGATCGGCCGCAAGGCCGATAAACCGGTGTTCGGCGCCCCGATTGTGGTCCGCAGGACCACCGGGCACGGCATGCCGTGCCCCGACCCGCGCGTCCTGCGCACAACGTCGACGCGCCCCCGTCCATTCCTACGATGTGGTCACCGGCTCGAGCGCTTCCTCGATCGCCTCATCTGTCGGCAGCGCCTGCCCGGCCGTCCATGCCCACGTAAAGGCGTCCTCCCCCAAACCTTGACGAGCGGCGGCGATCTCCCGCTCGTAGAGCGCCCGCTCCGGCAGCGACGCGGCGAGGCCGACCCGCCGACGCACGGCGTCCGCCGCGCCGAAGAGGCGGGCGGCGCGTTCCGGCTGCTCCCGCATCCGGGCCGCCGTGGCCAGACCGGCGATCGCCTCCGCGATGCCCGGCCAGAACGATTCGTCGCGCCAGCGGATCAGGCTTTCCGTCAACCTCGTCTCGGCGCCGACCGGATCGCCGGCGGCATTGGCGAGATGGCCAAGATAGAGCAGCGACACCGCCGCGCCATAGCCATGGCCGATCGCTTGATGCCGCCTCAGCGCGTCGGTCAGCAATGCCACGGCGCGTTCATTTTCGCCGCGGCCGAAGGCGATGCTGCCGAGATGGTCGAGGCTCAGCCCGATCCAGGCGGCGTCGTCTGCCTGCCGAAAACCGGCGATCGCCTGGTCGAACTGGGCCTCGGCGTCGTCGTAGCGTCCGGCGTCTTCCGCGATTTTGCCAAGGATGAAGTGCGCGATCGCCGCGTCGGCATCGTCGCCGAGCAGTTGGGCGTCGGCCAGGCCCGCTTTCCCGAGGGCAATTGCGCGTGCGTCGTCGCCGCCGCAATGCTCCAGGAGCGCCGCGCCGGTCAACGCGCGGGCGCGCTCCGGCGTCGGCGTTTGGTCGGAATCCGCCATCGCCGCCCGCAGAAACGCGCGGCCTTCACTGTGATGGCCAAGAGCATACCAATAACGCCAGAGCGCCGCGACGAGCCGCATGAGCGTCGTCCGATCGCCCGAGGCCGCCGCCCATTCGAGCGCGGCGCGGATGTTGTCGCGCTCGCGTTCCAACGCCGCCAGCCACTCCCGTTCCCGTGGGCCGAACAATTCGGGCGCGGCGCGTTCGGCGAGCGCCAGGAGATACGCCGCGTTGCGGTCGCGGACAAAGGGCGCGTCGCCGCTGGCTTCGAGGCGGTCGGCGGCGAACCGGCGGATCGTGTCCAGCATCGTGAAGCGGGGCGCGGCCGGATCGTCGTCCGCCCCCACGTCCCGCCGGATCAGATTCTGGTCGAGCAACGCCGCCAGGCGTTCGATCGTCGGCTGCGACGCCGCGAATTCGTCCGAAGCGGCGGCGCCGTCGGCGGCGATCCATTCCGCCGCCTCCAGTGAAAACGGACCGGCGAACGCGGCAAGGCGGCGGAACAGGGCCTGTTCATCCGGCGAAAGCAGATCGTACGACCAGGCGATCGTCGCGCTCAGCGTCCGTTGCCGGTCCGGCAGATCGCGCGCGCCGACCAGCGCCGGCAGCCGCCGCTCGAGCCGGTCCAGCAGCGTGGCCGGCGGCAGCGTCTTGATCTGGGTCGCCGCCAGTTCGATGGCGAGCGGCCATCCATCCAGCCGCCGACAGAGTTCGGCAATCGACGCCGCGTTGTCCGGCGTCAAGGCGAAGCCGGACCGCGTCGCCGCCGCGCGTTCGACAAAGAGCCGGATCGAGGCGATCTCGGCCAGGCGCTCCATCGACGGCGCGGACTCGCCGGTCGGCAGCAGGGCGAGCGGCCCGATCGCCACCTGGCGCTCGCCGCGGAGCCGGAGGCGATCCCTGCTGGTCGCCAGCGCCTTCAGACGGGGGCAACTCCGCAGCAGCTCGGCCAGCATCGGCATCGCCGGCGCCAGGTGCTCGCAATTGTCGACGACCACCAGCATCGACCGCTCGGCCAGATGCGCCCGCAACTGGGCGACCAGCGGCCGGTCGCCCCGGTCACGCAGGCCGACGGCGCGGGCGACGACATCGGCGACGAGCGCGGGATCGCGCACCGGCGCGAGATCGACGAACGCGACCCCGTCGGCAAAGCGCGCCGCTTCTTCCGCCGCCACGGCCAACGCCAGATGCGTCTTGCCGATGCCGCCGGGACCGGTCAGCGTCACCAGGCGCGCCTCGTCGTTCCGCAGCAAGGCGACGATCTCGGCGATCTCCCGTTCCCGACCGATGAGCCGGTGCGGCCACACCGGCGGCGGCTCCGGCCCGAACCGATCGGGCGCCTGATCGGTCGCCCGCGCCGCGGTCAGCAACGCCGCCCGGTCGGGACCGCGCAAACCGAGCGCATCGATGAGCAACTGGACCGTCGCCATGCGCGGCGCGCGGCGGGCGCCCCGCTCCAGATCGCTGATGCCGCGTGCGCTGAGGCCGGCGCGTGCCGCCAATTCTTCTTGCGAGAGCGCCGCGTCGAGTCGGTAGCGACGCAGCGCGGCGCCGAACTCGATTCTCCCGCTCGCGTCCATCGTTCGTCTCCGCGCCGCGCCCGCAACCGGGAACGGGAGGGTAACACGCCGCGCCGGAGGTTATTGCGTGGGTGACGCGTGGCCATTGCACATGGAGAAGGGTTCGGCGCGGACGGAGACTGGTACTGCAAGAGAAGCGTGACGAGACGGACGCAGATCAGAACCGGAGGACTCGATGCCATCCGATTTCCCGACCGGCCGGCAGGCGCCGGCCCACAACAACAGCGTCGATGCGCTCTGGATCAGCAACGATTTCAGCCATCTCGGCGCGCAAATCATCGCCGCGAACGAACGCCATCGCGGCTATCTCGCCGAAGCGGAGCAAGAGCGGCTGCTGACCGAAGCCGGAGTCCTGCCGCCGCGTCGTTCGCCGGGCCAAATCCTGGCCATGGCCCTCGACTGGCTGCGGGTTCGCGCCGCCGGCGTCCGGCGGCAAGCGGTCAACGTCGATCGGCCCGTTCCCGCGCCATCCCAATGATCGAACAGGTTTCGCGGAGAGGAGGCGTCTCATGCCAGAACTGAGGGAAGCCGGCAAATCGACCGTCGTCGTGCGGCATCACATCCCGACCATTCCGGAGCATCCCTGCGAACTGATCGGCGGCACGATCGTGCAACACGGCACGTACAACCATCGCCCGTTCGAGCGGTACTGGCTGGTGGTGGCCGTCAACAGCGAAGCCGACCAGGTCTGGCTCAAGCATTACGGCGACATTCCGCTCGAAGGGGCCTGGAAGGCTCCGCCCGAGTTCGCGCCGGACCCGGAAACCACCTTGCGCCTGTCCGAGTTGGCGCCGGCGGTCCGAATCGGCCGGGTGCGATTCGAAGGCCGGGTCTCCGCCTGAACGCGCGTGCGGTCAGCATCGAGCCGCGCCGGCGCCATCCGACTGCGAGGGTGAGGCGGCAGCGGCCGGCGTGAGGTCCGCGACCACCGCCGCCGCTTCCGCCAGCACCTGCTCGCGCGGCATTGTCCGACCCGCCGTGCGTTCTCGCACGAACAGTTCTTCGCCGAGCGCCGACCGCGCCGACGCCGTCGCAGTGGCGAGCCGCGCTTCGAAATAGGGCCAGACGGCGATTCCGGCGCGGTCGGCGAGCGCCTCGACGACGCCGACGAGCCGCGCCGCCCGATCGGCATGTCCGGCCGTGAGCATCGCGCTCAGCAGACCAAGCAACGGCCAAAGCGGAGCCACCTCGTCGTGCTGTCCGGTCAAGATATCCAACGCCTCGCCAAGGAGCATGACCGCTCGCTCGAACCGACCGAGCGTCAGCAGCAAATCGCCAACGATGACGAGTGAATTGGCCAGCGCCCACGTTTCGCCGACCGCGCGCTGTCGAACCAATCCCTGCTCGCAGAGCGGCAAGCCGCGCTCCGGATTGCCGGTCATGGCCAAGGTCAGCCCGAGAAAGGTCGTGGCCAGCGCCGCCCACGGTTCATCGTCCGGCAAGGCGAAGTCGGACATCGCGTCGCGCAGCAAAGCCTCTGCCGCCGCCGGCTCGCCCCGATGATTGGCGGCGATCCCCAGGCCAAGTCGTGCCCGCGCCATACCGGACGGCGATCCAACTGTTCTCCATAAATCGAGGCTCGCAGCGAAGCAACGGCCGGCCGACGCCAGATCCCCCTGAATGCCGGCAAGAGAGCCAGCGCCCAGCAGCGCCTCGGCGCGCTGGGCGGCCGGAACGTCGTCCGCCAGGGCGAGCGCCTGCCGCAGCCGCTCGCGGCCCTCTCTCCATGACCCGCGCTTGTTCCAGAACAACCAGAGCGCGTTGACCAGGCGCAGGGCGAGGTCGGCGTGACCGCCGTCGATCGCCCAGACCAACGCCGCGCGCAGGTTCGCGCGCTCGATTTCCAGATGATCGAGCCATTCGTCTTGCATGAACCCGAGCAGATGCGGCCGCGCCGTCTCGGCCAGGGCGAGCAAGCGCGCGGCGTGAGCACGGCGGGTCATCTCCTCCTCGCCGCTTGCCGCCAATGCTTCGAGCGCGAATTCGCGCACCGTTTCGAGCATGCGAAAGCGCGGCTCGCCGCCCTGCGGCTCCGGCGCGACGAGGCTGCGGTCGACCAGGGCGACGACGCCGTCGAGCGGGTCGATGCCGAGGTCGCCACGCGGGTCGCCGACCGCGTCGAGCGTATCGAGGCCAAACCCGCCGACAAACGCGCCCAACCGCCGAAAAAGCGTCCGTTCCGCCGGCGGCAGCACGTCATACGACCAGGCGATCGCATTGCGCATTGTCCGCTGCCGCTCCGGCAGGTCGCGGGCGCCGCCCGTCAGCAGCGGCAGGCGCTTGTCGAGTCGGGCCAGCAGTGCCGGCGGCGGCAAGACCTTGGTCCGCGCCGCGGCCAGTTCGATCGCCAGCGGCAGCCCGTCGACGCGCCGGCAAATTTCGATGACTGCCTCGACGTTCGGTTCGGTGATCGCGAAGCCCGCGCCGACATCGCCGGCCCGATCGATGAAAAGCCGGACGGCGCCGAAGTCGATCATCGCCGCGGCCGACCAGGCGCCGGCGTCGGGAACCGCCAGCGGCGGAATGACGCGCTCATGCTCGCCGCGCAACGAGAGCCGCCCCCGGCTGGTCACAAGCACCTTCAACGCGAGGCAGGCGGCCAGCAACTCGGCGACGAGCGGCGCCGCCAGCAGGAGGCGCTCGAAATTGTCGAGCACGAGGAGCGCCTGGCGGGTTCGCAGCGCCGCGATCAGCCGATCGCGCAACGGGACGCCGCTGGCGTCCCGGACCCCGAGCGCGGCCGCGATCGTCGGCTCGACCAGCGCCGGATCGTCCACCGGCGCCAACGGCACGAAGAGCGCGCCGTCGGCAAACGAGTCGGCCACACGCTGCGCGACTTCGAGGGCGAGCCGCGTCTTGCCGACGCCGCCCGGCCCGGTCAACGTCAGCAATCGCACATCCGGTCGGTTGAGGAGATCGCCGAGTTCGGCCGCCTCCCGCTCGCGGCCAACGAGCGAGGTCGGGGGAATGGGCAGATCGCCGACGCCGACGCGCGCGGCCGGGCGGTCGCCTGCCGCGCCGCCCGCGAACAGTTCGACGCGAGCGGCCGCGATGAACGCGGCGCGGTCCGTGGTCGAGAGCCGGAGCGCGTCGGCCAGCAACCGCACCGTCGCCAGCCGGGGAGCGGCGCGCAGCCCCCGCTCCAGATCGCTGATGCCCCGCGCGCTCAAGCCGGCGCGCTCGGCCAACGCTTCTTGGGACAGCGCAGCGACCAGCCGCGCCTGGCGCAGCAGATCGCCGAAATTCTGGGACTCGCTCGCGCTCATGGCTCGGCCTCACCACGTCGCGCGCGTCGCCGTCGTCAACGTTCCGCGCGGCCAGGTGTGCGCCCGGATCGTAGCACAGACCACGCCGGTCGCTCCGTGCATCTGCCGATGCGTGGGACATGCGTGGGTTGTCTGCATGGTCGGCCGAGGCGGCCGAGCGCAGAGTAGCAGCCATGGTTCTCATGGCGCGCGTCGAACGTTGACGCCCTGAAGCGGAGCGCCCAACCCGACGTGACGCCGGTGACGCAAATGGCCGAGACCTCGGTTGACGACCAACCGACAGAAGCGTCTCGGCCAATTCGGGTCCATCGAGCCGCGTGGGGCGCGATGTTCGCGCGGGAGGGGCGTCATGGACGTGCAACCGTTCTCCGTGAATCCGGTCGTCGACGACCGCCGTCAGGGTGCGCCAACGACCGGAACGCGCCACGGACCGCTCGCCGGCTCGCCCTGGCCGCTGGTCGGCGTGCTGGCGCTCGGCGCGTTCACCACCTCGACCAACACCACGGTCCTCAGCCCATTGCTCGATCCGATCCGAGCCGAGTTCGGCATGCCGACAGCGGCAGTTGGCCAACTCGCCACCACTACCGCGCTCTTCGCGGGAACGACGGCCTTGGTCGCGGCCCCTTGGCTCGACCGCCGCTCGCGCGGGTTCTGGCTTCGGCTCGAATGCCTGCTGCTGGCCGCCGGCGTCCTCCTGTCGGCGCTGGCCCCCTCCCTCCGCTGGCTGTTCATCGGCCGCGCCGTCGCCGGGATCGGCGGCGCGTTCGTGTTCGGCATCTGCCTGGCGGCGGTGGCCGATCTGTTTGATGACGACCGTCGGCGCAACCTCGCCGTCGGCATCGTCGGAACGGCGGCGACGCTGGGGGCGGTTGCCGGTCTGCCCGCCGTCACCGGGATCGAGCACGCGTTCGGCTGGCGCTGGGCGCTGTCCATCACCGCGCTGCTCGCCATCCTGCTCTTCGCCGG
>JAICJJ010000154.1 GCA_025928535.1 Thermomicrobiales bacterium | reverse complement strand
TTGCCGCCATGCGTGTCGAGGCAAATGTTCGCCGCCGCCCAACTCGCTTCCGACGACAGCAACTTCGCCATGTTCGCCTCCGCCCCGCAACGCTGGCCGGAATCGAACAGCCACGCCGCTTTCCAGCCCAGCAAGTCGGCCGCCTGCAAATCGGCGTACGCCCGTGCCAGCGGAAATTGCACGCCCTGGTTGGCCCCGATCGGCCGGCCGAACACTTCCCGTTCCCGCGCATAGGCGACCGCCCGTTCGATGAACCAGGCGCCGTCGCCGATCGCTTCGGCCGCCAGCAGGATGCGCTCGGCGTTCCAGCCGTCCACAATCGCGCGAAATCCTTCGCCTTCGCGGCCGATCAGGTTTTCCGCCGGAACGCGCAGGTTGCGATACGTCACCTGATACGTCGCGTAGTTGAACATCGTGCGGACCGGCTGGACCTCGATCGTTCCCGCGCGGCGCGCGTCGCGCAGATCGACCAGAAACAGACTCAAGCCGCCAGTTCGTTCGACGGTCTCCTCTTTCGGCGTGGTCCGCGCCAGCAAGAGCAGGAGATCCGATTGCTCGATGCGGCTCGTCCAATTCTTGAAGCCGTTGACGATCCAGCCGTCGCCGTCGCGAACGGCCGTCGTCCGGATGGCGGTCGTGTCGGACCCGGCTTCCGGTTCGGTGACCGAAAACGCCTGAAATCGGAGCGCGCCGCTCGCCACCGCCGGCAGCCAGCGTGCCTTTTGCTCAGGTGTACCGTGCCGCACGATGGCTCCCATCACGTACATCTGGGCATGACAGGCGGCGGAATGGCCGCCGGAGCGGTTGATCTCTTCCAGAATGATGCTCGCCTCGGTCACCCCCAACCCGAGCCCGCCATACTCGGCCGGGATCAACGCCGCCAGGTAGCCGGCGTCGGCGAGCGCCCGCACCTGTTCTTCCGGGTACCGCCGTTCCTGGTCGAGCGCCCGCCAGTACGCATCAGGAAAGCGGGCGCACAACGCGCGAACCGATTGCCGCAACGCTTCGTGTTCCGGCGACAGACTGAAATCCACGACAGAGCGCCTCCGTTGTTGAGACGGCGAGTCGGCAAGTCGGCGAGCCGCCACCCCCCGTCATGCTGAGCCGCAGCGAAGCATCTCGGCACTCCAACGAACAACGAGATCCTTCGCTCCGCTCAGGATGACGACCCTTTGGCGCCGCTTCTCGACTCCTCGACTCCTCGCCTTCTCGACTGACCCACTCGCCGTCTTGCCGACTTGCCGTCTTCAGTCCCCGTACGGAATCAATTCCGTTTCGACCTCGCCGAGCGCGCCCGATTCGACCCGGGCTTCGACGAAGCGGATGATGGCGGCGAGCATTTCGTCGGCGTGGGGCGCGCTATTGGAGACGACGACGGCGACGATCGTCGCCACGCGGACGTCGTCGAGATCGGCCGTCTCGGCGATCGCGGCATTGAACTGATTGCGCATCCGCTGCGTCAGCGAGCGCACGATCTGACGCTTGTCTTTTAGCGAAAAGGTCCCTTCCAGGTAGAGCGTCAATCGCGCCACGCCGATCGTCGTCGCCATCGCCTCACGTCCTGGCGCGCTCGACGAGCAGGCGCGTCACCGTACCTTCCAGCCGGTAGGACCAGGTCAGCCCGCGCTGGCGCGCGATGCCGACCGCGACGCGGTGAAACATGCCCGCTTGCGCCGGCTGCACGCCGAAAAGTGTCGCCAGTTCGGGATTCGGGTAACCGGCGATCGTCGCTTCCGCCCGATCCACGCCGAGATCGACCGAAACGACCTCGGCGCCAAGCGATCGATAGTTGGTCAGCATGGCGTCGAGAAATTCGCCGGCGTCCCACGGCCGCGGCGCGCCCCAGCCGCGTGCGAAACAGGCGCCGACCGATTCCGCCCAATCGTTCGGCGAAATCCCCTCTTCGCCGAGATAGGCGATCGTCGCCAGGATCAGCGCCTGCGCGTTGTCTTGCGCCTGCTCCAGCAATTCGGCCGCCGAGTATTCGTCATGTCCATGTTCGATCTCGAAATCGCTCACGACGGCCTCCGAGCGCCGTACCGCCGTTCCCTCACCCCCAACCCCTCTCCTGCCGCCGCGGGAGAGGGGTTGGGGGTGAGGGAACGGCCATCAGATCACGTTGTGTTCCTGCGCCAGCGCGCCTTCCGCGAAACGGGAGGGACGGAACGCCGAGATATCGACGGTTTTCGCCGCGCCGTCCACGATCAATTCGGCCAGGCAGGCGCCAATCGCCGGACCCTGCATGAAGCCATGCCCGCTGAACCCCGCCGCCACCGCCAATCCTTCCGGCGCGCCGACCCAGCCGAGGAGCGGATTGTCGTCCGGCGTCACCTCGTAGAAGCCGGCCCAGCCCTTGAGGATGTTGGCGTCGGCAAAGGCCGGCGCGCGGGCCACCAACGCTTCGACCGTCGCCAGCATCCAGTCGTCGTCGACCGTCTTGACGAACCCGCTCGGCTCCGCGCGGTTGGCCATGCCGAACAGGAAGCCGCGGCTTTCCGGGTGGAAATAGAGCCCCGTCGCGAATTCGATCGTCATCGGCAGGCTCTGCGGCAACGCGTCGAACGGCTCGGTGATGAAACTCATCCGACGATACGGATCGACCGGCAAATCGACCCCCGCCATTGCGCCGACCTGCCGCGTGTACGGTCCGGCGCAGACGACGACGATCGGAGCGGAAATCGCGCCGGCCGTGGTTTCCACCCCACGCACCCGCGCGCCATCGACGCGGATGCCGATCACCGGCGTTTCCTCGACGATCTCCACGCCGAGGCGCCGCGCCGCCTGGGCGTAGCCGATTGTCGCCTGATAGGTGTCGCACCAGCCGTCTTCGGGGCAGAATGTGCCGCCGATCAGGTCGTTGCGCACGACATATGGATTGAGCGCGGCGATCTCGTCCGGCGTCACCCAGCGCGATGGCACGCCGAGCCGGTTTTGCAACTCCAGATTGCGCCGGAACACCGGCTCCTCCGCTGGTTCGGCGAGGAGAAAGAGATAGCCCTGCTGCCGCAGGCTGATATCGACGCCATACGTCTCGGTGAAGCGTTCCCAGACCCGCACGCTGTATTTTGCCAACTCGACGTTGGTCGCGGTCGAAAATTGCTGCCGGACGCCGCCTGCCGCGTCCGCGGTCGCGCCGCGGCCGATCAGGTCGCGCTCGACGACGACGATGTCGCGCATGCCGCGTTCCGCCAGCGCATGCGCGATCGCGCACCCCATGATTCCGGCGCCGACGATGATGGCGTCCGCCGTGCTTTTCACCTGCTGCTCCCTGTCGCGGACGTGACCGCGGCGAACCTCACGAACCACCTGATTCTACCCAAGGTCGAGTGGTTGACGGGAATTTGCCACGGCGGCCTTGGCTTCTGATGTCTCCAGGCCACGTTCCACGCATCACAACTGCGCAACGCCCACGACTCGATCGTTGCCCGCGAATATGGCGTTCCAGCTGTCATGGTCGTCGGCGTCGCCATCACCTGGATCGCGCCGGGGCAGTTGGTGACGGTCAGCATCGACGCCGGAACCGTCACGATCGATGCTGGGTCGTTTCCGCTCCCAACGCTGGCGTGACTGGCTCGCCGGAAAATCGCTCGGCTGCCGCGTGCGTTTTCCGCTCGATTGACGTTCACCGAATGGGCATACATAATCGGGTGTAGTTTCACCCAGAATCGGATCGACATGATGGCCGACGATGTCCTTGCAGAGCCGATCCGGCCGCTGCGCCTTGCCCCCATTCCGATCCGGGACGTGGGCGCGGTTGTTGCTCGCCTGCCGGAACCCCTGACCTCGTTCGTCAACCGGGACCATGAATTGTTGGCGGTCGCGGCGATGCTGCGCCGCGACGACACGCGCCTGGTGACGCTCAGCGGTCCCGGAGGCGTCGGCAAGTCGCGGATCGCGCTGGCGGTCGCGCGCGAGATTTCCGGCGAGTTCCGCGACGGCGTCGCCTTCGTCGCCCTCGCCGCGGTCCGGGAGCCCGCGCTGGTTCCCGTGCGCATCGCCCAAGCCCTGTCGATCCGGGAAGACGGGCAGCCGGCCATCGCCCGGCTGCAATCGGCCCTGCGCGACCAGCATTTGCTGCTGTTCCTCGACAATTTCGAGCGGGCGCTCGACGCCGCGCCGATGTTGACCGAACTGCTCGCTGATTGCCCGCTCCTGAAAATTCTGGTGACGAGTCGCGCCCGCCTCAACGTCTCCGGCGAGCATGCCGTCGCGGTGACTCCGCTCGACGCGCCCGACCTGAGCGACGCATCGGAGCCCGACACGTTGCTTGAATCGGCCGCCGTGCGCCTCTTCGTCGAACGGACGCATGCCGTGGACCCCGAGTTTCGCTTGTCGGCGGCCAACGGCGAGACGGTCGCGGCGATCTGCCGCCGGCTCGAAGGCCTGCCGCTCGCGATCGAACTGGCTGCCGCGCGCAGCGCTTCCCTCTCGCCGGCCGCGCTGCTCGCAGGTTTGGCTACCAGACTGCAGGTCTTGTCCGGCGGCCCGCGCGATGCGCCGGCCCGCCTCCGCACGATGCGGGACGCGATCGCCTGGAGCGACGATCTCCTGTCGGACGACGAGCGCATGGCGTTTCGGCGGCTCGCGGTTTTTGCCGGCGGCTTCACCCTCGACGCCATGGCGGCGGTCGCGGTCGATCACGAGCCGCCCGATCCGTTGGCCGTGGTCGACCTGGTCGGCTCGCTGATCGACAAGAGCCTGGTTCATCGCCTCGCGTCGCCCGCCGGCGGGCCGCTTCGGTTCGGCATGCTGGAGACGATCCGGGAATATGCGCAGGAACGACTGGAGGAGAGCGACGAGGCGGAGGAGATGCGCCGCCGCCACGCCGAGTACTACTTGACGCTCGGCGAAGCCGCGGAAGCGCGCCGGATCGATTTGACCGCGACCGCCCGCTTGCCGCTCGGCGCGGAACGGGACAATTTCCGGGCGGCGCTCTTCTCGCTGGCCACCGACGGTGAGACCGAACGAATGCTGCGCCTGGCGGGGGCGCTCTGGCCGCTCTGGCTGGAACAAGGCGGCATCGGCCACGGGCGAACCCAATTGGCCGACTATCTGGCGCAGCCCGACGTGCGCGCCCACCGCCGGGCGTGGGCCAAGGCGGCCAGCACCGCCGGAGCGCTGGCGCAAGCACAAGGGGACCGAGTGGAGGCGCAGACGCTGAGCCAGGAAGCGTTGGCGATCGCCCAGGAAATCGGCGACGACCGATGCGCCGGGATGGCCGCCACCACCCTTGGTCTGGTGGCCATGGTCGACGGCGATCTCGATCAGGCGGCATCCTTTCTTGAAGCAGGGCTGGCGTCGTTTCACGTGGCCGCCGACGCACGCATCGTGTGGACGCTGCGGCATCTCGGTTCGGTCGCTTTTTTCCAGCGCGATCTGCCGCTGGCCATCCAGGTGGCCGAAGAAGGGTTGAGGATGGCGCGGCCGGCCGGAAACGGTCTGGACACCGCGCGATTGCTGCTTACCCTGAGTCATTCCATCGCGCTCCAGGGTCAGATCGAGCGAGCGGTCGATCACCTGCGCGAAGCCGTCGTTCTCTTCGAGGATGCCGGCGATTCCTGGGGCGTCGCCGACGCGCTCGTCAGCATCGGCGAAGCGGCCTACGAACGAGGCGATCTCGACGAGGCCGAAGTCTCGTTCGCGCAAGGTCTCGAACGCTTCCGTGACATCGGCGACCCCGAAGGCATGGCGGTGGCGCTCGTGGGCATCGGTTGGTTGGCGCGGGCGCGCGGCGAGGCGGCCGAAGCGGCAGAGGCATTTCGCGCGGTGCTCGCGCTGTTCGGCGACCGATCGCCCCGACCGCAGTCGATTCGCGCGCTGCTCGGTCTTGGCGCCGTCGCGCTCGACCGGGGCGATCTCGAAGGCGCCGCCGAACGGTGGGGCGACGCCCTGCGGCACGCCCAATCCCGTGGGGATGCCTTGTTGCTCGCCACTGTCCTGGAACGACTCGCCCACCTCGCCGCCGCGGCGGAGCGGCGTCCGTTGCCGGCGCGATTGCTTGCCGCCGGCGCCGCGCTTCGTGCGCAGATTGGGGCGCCGACGCCCCCGGTTGAAGCGCGAGAGCACAGCCGCCTGACGTCGGCGCTGTCGGCGTCGCCCGAGGAAGCGAAGATCGCATCGGCGGATGACGCCGCGCGGCCGCTCGCCGTCGCCGGCGCGACGGCGGCGATGCTCGACGAGGCCGCCGCCGTCGCCGCGGCGATCATCGGACCGGCCGAGGAGTTCGCCGATTTGGCGACCGAGCGTCTCTTGTCGACCCGTGAGCGCGATGTCTTGCGTCTGCTCACCGAGGGCCGCACCGACCGCGAGATCGCCGAAGCGTTGTCGCTCAGTTACCGGACGGTGACGACCCACGTCACGGCGATCCTGACCAAACTCGACGTCGATTCGAGGACGGCAGCCGCGGTGTTCGCCGTCCGGAACGGACTGGCCTAGCGCCAGGTCGTGCTCCGCCGGCCGGTCCCCCGTCGCTCGCCTCCGTAGTTCCTACGATGCGACGCCGCAGAGCGGCCCGCACACCCGCGGTGCGCGCGTCAATGACCGTCCGTCCACGATTTCGTCGATTGGCGGCGGCTGGCAATTGCGTGGGCAATGCGTAGCCGCTGCGCGTGTCGCCGAAAACGCCCCGGCCGTAGGGTAATGACAAGACGTCAGCGGCTGGCGTCTCGGAGCCGACGGACACAAGGGAGCGCTGCCTATGTCCCGTCCGCCGCCGGACGCTTCCGGCACGAACGTTTGGCCCGACATCATTCCACTGCATCGCACCCCAAGGAGACCAGACGTGGATACCAGCAAGTTCGACCAGATCGCCCAGCAGTTCGCCAACGAATCGACCCGCCGCGAGGCCGTCAAGCGCCTTGGCGCCCTGGGCATCGGCGCGGCCATGGTCGGCATT
>JAICJJ010000577.1 GCA_025928535.1 Thermomicrobiales bacterium | reverse complement strand
TGGAGCGCCCCGCCTCCTGACCGCCACCGTTCCTGTGCGTCTTCATCAGCGGAAGGGAATGTCCATGAATATCGATTTGCTGCCGCCGCTCGGCGACCCGAACGACACCGACTCGCAACGTGGCGTCGGCGCGGTCGTCGCCCGGCCGACGCCGACGGGCGGCGTCGAGATCGAATTCGGCCCGGCCGACGGCGTGCCGTTCGTCCGGCTGACGCTCTCCCAGCAGGAAGCGCAGCGCCTCGCGGCGACCGTCGACGCGGCGCTGAAGGGAAAAGACGAGCAGGTGATGCTGACGGACGACACGCCGTGATACGTTGGGCGCCGCTCGTGCCGGAAAACGGGCGCCGTAAATGATCAGCGCAGGGCAGCCCGGCTCGGAAGGCTGGCGGCTCGGAACAAAGCAAGCGGCGAGTGATCGGCCAATTCGAGCAATCGCCGTGCCGCGCCGTCCGGGCTGCGTTGCCCCTGCTCCCAAGCGCGAACGGCGCTCAGGCTGACGTTCAGCGTCTCGGCGAACAACTCCTGTGAAAGGCCGAGTCGCTTCCGAATCGCGCGAATATCCTCGGCCTGATAGCGCGGCGCTCGCTCGACGACGGCCCGGAATGGCTTCGACCATCGTGGTTGCGGCGGCGTCCGGCCGAGATCCGGCAGCGCCGACAGGAGGGTCGCGACCGCTTCTTCGCCCATTTCGATCGCTTCGCCGACGGTTCGGCCATGCGTTCGCAACTCAGGCAATTCGGGCACGTCGACGATGTAGACCTGATCGACATCCGACCAATGCAAAATGAGCGAGTAACGCCGCGCCTGTTCCAACTCGTCTGCGGTGATGGCGCTGTCGTCGTCCACCATCCATTCCTCCTACGACTCGCTCGCCCGCTTCGCCACGGCGATCGCGTCGCTCACATCTTGCTCCTGATAGTCCTTGGCGTCGTCGCCGTCATTTTCGGAGACGGTGATCGTGCGCGATGAATTCGGAAACGCCCAAACCGAGTGACTGCCTTTGCCGCGCCGTTTCTGCAACCGGAAACCCGCCCTTGCCAGGTCGCGCTTCAGTTCGCGGATTTTGCGCGGCATCGGAGCCTCCACGGCCATCGTCATACTAACACGCTGTATTACCCAATGCTGCTGGGAAGCGGTTAGCGGCCCCCTTGCGCTGGATGGTTGGCGGCAAGCGGGAACGCTGGCGCGAACCGATCGCGGCCGGATCGCCTCGTTTGCGATCGAGCACGACCGTCGAGAGAACGGCGAGCGGCCCATCGCTCGCCGTTGGCCCGATTACGGCGCTGACGCTGGCGTGGCGCAATCTGCCTAGGTGTTCTGCCCGTAATTGGCAAGGAAATGCGCCCGCATTTCGGGGATCAAATCGGCCGGGACCATGTCCGGCTCGCGGCCGCCGTTGGCGGACAGGGCGTGGACGTAGACGCGGGCGGCTTCTTCGACGATTTCGGCGATGCCGAGCGCTTCCGCGAAGTCGGCGCCGAAGCAGATCAAGCCGTGGTTTTTGATGATCACCGCTTTCGATTCGGGCGTCATCGCTTCCAGCACGCTTTCGCCGAAATCGGGCGTGCCGGTCAATCCGTAGCGCGTCACCGGCACCCGAGCGCCGACCACGAGGCAGACTTCGGTCAAGATCGCCGGCAGGCAAGGCCGCATGCAGCTGACGACGGTCGAATAGTGCGAATGGGTGTGGACGATCGCGCCGATGTGGGGGTGCGCCCGCATCACCATCGTGTGCAGCGGCGTTTCGCTGCTCGGTTTGCGCCGTCCATCGACGACGTTGGCGTCCGCGTCGACGATGACGACGTCGGCCGGCGTCACGCTGCGATACGGCATGCCGCTCGGCGAAATCGCGATCAGCCCCGTCTCGGGGTCGCGGACGCTCATGTTTCCCGCCGTGCCGTGGACCACGCCGCGCTCCAGCGCGTCGAGCCCAACCTGCACGACCTGCTCCCGCAATTGTTCCAACAACACGCGATGCTCCCCTCTTGACCATGCGGCGAACGCCGCGCGTTTATGTGAACTCAGAGCGAACAATGCCGGTCGGATCGATCTCCCGCAGCGCCGTCAACTCGGCTGCGGTCGGCGGCGGCGTCACCGGCGTTGCCGGCCCGACCGCGACGGGA
>JAICJJ010000147.1 GCA_025928535.1 Thermomicrobiales bacterium | reverse complement strand
TCCGGCGTCGCCACGTTCGCCGCCGCCGGCACGTTTGCCTACCAATGCAACTTTCACCCGGAGATGCGGGGAACCGTCGTCGTTGCCGGCGAGGCGAACGCGCCGTCTCCGGCGTCGCCAGCGGCCGGACCAGACGCCGCGGCCAATGACCTTGTCGGCGTCTGGCGCCTGACGCTCGATGCGCCCGAATTTGGCCGCTACGAGGCGGTCGCCACGTTCCATCCCGACGGCTCGTTCGCGACCGTCTTCGCTCCTACCGGCTCCGCCCCGCCGCTCGGCGCTGGCCAGGGCGTCTGGGAAGCTGGCCCCGACGGCGGCTACCGCCTCACGGTCGTCGCGCTGGCGCTCGATGACGCCGGACGATTCGCCGGGACGTTGACGCTGCGCGAATCGGGGCAGGTCGATGCCGGCGGCGACGCGTTCGCCGGTTCCGCACGCGGCGACATCGTCGATGCCAGTGGGAGCGCTCAAACGATCGACGACGCGACCACGCGCGGCACGCGCATCACCCTCGCAGCCGCGGAAAATACGGATCCGGCTGTCCAGGCGACGCCAGCGGCGGCCGCCACGCCGAGCGAAGTCACGATTCGCGATTTCGCGTTCGAGCCGCCGACAGTCGAAATCGCCGCCGGCGCCACCGTCGTCTGGCGCAACGCCGGGAACGCGCCCCACACCGCGACGGCCAGCGACGGCGCCTTCGACACCGGCCGGATCGACCCCGGCCAGGAGGCGACGGTTACCTTCGACACCGCAGGCTCGTTCGCCTACCGCTGCGCATTCCATCCCAATATGAAGGGCACGATCGTCGTCCGCTGATCGTTCGCCTTCCCTGCGGCTCGGCCATTCGGTCGACGTTTCCGAACCGCCTACCCGTGATGCGGGAAGGCGGTTCGCGTTTACCTTTTGAGCGGGCTTGACACGCCGCGCAAACGGCGTAGGGTGAATGCGTTCACGGAACGTCAGCCTCCTCCGTCGCCGCATGCATTCCGCACGGGAGGTCCGACCTCGATTCCGGCGCTGCCGGCGGCAATCGGGCGTCACCGGTTGACGCTGGCAGGCTGGCCGACGCGCGCTATGGCCCGGCGCCCGGATCGACGTCGATTAGCACCAGGCTTGCCGCCGCATTGGCCGCCGCCACGACGCGAGCGCTGCGTCCGGACTGGGCGATTGCCTCGCCGGCCGCGATGACGCGCGGTTCTGGCACGCCAACCTCAGCCGGACTCGCGCTCGCGCCATCGGAACCGGAGCCGGTGGACAACGATGCCGGGTCGGGCTCGCGGGTCAAGACCGCGCCGGCTTCCACGGCAAGAAACGCCATGCCGGCGACCTGCTGCGGGGCGACCGATTGCCCGGACGCGAGCGGCAACCAGATGACGCGCATCGCGGCTGTCGGGCACGCGGCGCACCCGTCGAATCCGCGCGCAAGCAGCGTGGCAGTGACGGCATCTTGCTGGGTCGGTCGGCCATAGGGGGCGGACGCGTAGAGGTTCGTCAGCGGCGGCAGATTCGGCACGCCGGCGATGTCCGACAGGGTGAAGACGAGCAGGCCGAGCATCGTCGCCCCGGCGGCCGTGTCGTTCCGGATCGTATGCCGCCCGCCGGCGGGAATGAGCAAGGCGTCGCCCGGGCCAAGCGCGATCTCCTGATTCGGCGCAGCCAGGCTCCAGCCGGCGTCAAGGGCGTCCGCGCGCGCAACCTGCGCGCGGCCATCGACCATGACGGTGACGACACCCGTTTCGGGCAAGAGCACATGCGGCCCCGGCAAGGTCACGTCGTCGAGAGTCGCGCCCGGGGGCAAGGCGAAGCGAACCAGCGCGGTCTGCTTCATCCCGGACCGAAGCGGCATGGACACGCCCGGCACGACGCGGGCCGCCGTCCGATCGTCGAGCAACGACCAGTATTCGGCGATTCGGTTGTCAACCAGGCGGAAGCGCTCGGTTCCGTCTTGCCGATCGGGCGGGCCGTCGATGACGATGTCCGGGGCCGGCCGCATCGATCCCTCGCGTTCGACAGCGGCCGCCGCCCGGTCGCCCTCGACGACGAGTCCGGTTGTCGTCAGGTGCTGGCCCGGCGAGGCCGCCGCGATCGATGCTGCGAATTCTTCCAGCGCCGGCATTCCGGTGAGTTGTCGCCCACCACTGTGGACGACGATGTCCTGCGCGACGAGCGAATCGAGGACGCGCGGATCGCCGCCATTGAGAACGCCGTCGATCGCTGTGTAAAACTGGCGAACCAGCGACTCCTGCGCCGCCGCGACCGGAGCGTCGGCTTCCGTATGCGGGTCGCCGAGGACGAGCGCCAGTCCCGTCAGCGCCAGCGCGGTCACGCTCGTGAGGACGATCGTCGCGATTCGCGCGAACGTCGGCGGGTCGATGGGGCGGCTGCGGCCGGGCGGCCTTGACCGGTCCCGGGCGCCGCAACCATCCGCGAACGTCCGCAAGCGCGCTGCGAGTGACACTGGAACTCGGGCGTTCATCGACCGCACGCCCACGAGCAGGTCGCGAATCTCGTCGTCGCGCTCCGGTCCGGCCCCGGCCTGGCCGTGCAAGCGAAGCGTCGCGTCTGAATGCGGGACATCACTTCACCTCCGCGCACGCGGCAATCGATCACTTGCTCGCGACGAATTTGTTAGGACGTGGTCCGTCAGCCCTCAACAGGCGTCGATCAGGCCGGCCTCACGGCGTCGGCGCTGCCGCCGATTGCAGCGGCGTCAACGTCATGATGTAGACATCGCGGGGCGAGGCGCTGATATTGCGCGCCGATCCATCGCGGTCTGCCAGCAGATAGCCGAACGGCGGATCAATCAAGCCGACCACCGCGACCGCGGGCGCCGGCGGCGCCCCGATTTTCGCGTTCGGGGCCATCGTGGCGCGATCGAGCGTCAGGAGCGCCGGTGTCTGCGGCAAGTTGGCGAGTTCGACGCCGGTGGCGTTCCACGATACGCCGCTCGCATCGGTCCGCGTGGATGAATTGCCCAAAATCCAGCGAATCGTCGCGGGCGCATCACCGTCGCTGCGCAACTCGATCGTCGTTCCGCCCGGCAAAAGCGCCGCCTCCCCGGCCGCAACCCGGAGGAGGCCGCTGGCCTCCGGCGTCGTCATTCGTTGCGCCTCATCGAGCCCATTGCCGAGCGCAGTCGCCGGCCGGTCGCCCGCGAGAAGCCGCGCGGTGATGGTTCCCGATTCGACGAAAAAGATCTGGTCGCCGGGCAGATCGGCGCGTCCGATTTCGCGATCGTAGGCATTCGGGGCGAAGGTCTCCCGCCAGACCCCAAGCCCGTACTGGTTCTTGCCGAACGATTGCGTCAGCGTCAGGCGGAGAAGATGAACCGGCGCCGAGACGCCATCCGGCGACGGTGGCGCGGACGTCGCCAGACCCGCCGGGAAGCGATTCGCCCAATCGCCGGCGTGAGCCAGGCGAACCGCGAAATAGCCAATCCCAAGGGTGAACAGGAGCAGAGCCGCCGCCGCCAGATGACCGAGCGCCCATGGCCGGCGTTCCGTGAAAAATGTCCGGAGGGACGGTGCGCGCGAGTCAACCCGCGCCGAGCGGCGCTCGTGGTCGATCCTCGCCGCCTTGTTCGGCGCGAGGGTCGGCGTGTCGGCGACGGCTTGCAGCAGCGATCGTTCCAACCGGCCGAGAAACGCCGGGTCGGGCAGGCGCACGTCATCCTGCGCTTCCAGCGCGATGATCGTATCGATCAGACCCGGATCGAGATCGGCCGCGAGGTCGGCGAGATCGAGCCGCCGCGCCGCGCGGGCGTCCCAATAGTCGGCCAATCGGTCGCGCGCGTCCGAACCGTCAGCGCGCCACACAACGCACCTCCTCGCCGGCGTCGGCGGCCAGCAGCGCCCGCAACCGTTGGACCGCGCGGTATTGCACGGTCCGCACCGCGCCGGGGCTGCGGCCGAGCGCCACTGCGATTTCCTTGTCGCTCAAATCTTGCAGGCGCAATTCCAGCACCGCCCGCTGATCGGGCGAGAGGCGCGCCAGCAAGCGGGTGATGTCGCGTCGTTCGAGCGCGATCAGCGCCAGGTCTTCCGGCGACGCCGCGCGGTCGGCCAATTCGATCGCGCTATCGAGCGACTCGATCGGTCGGCGCGCCCGCCGGGCGTCGATGATGGCGTTGTGGGCGATGGCGAAGAGCCACGATCGGAACGTATGACCCGTGTCCCGGTAGGTCGGAAAGGCGGCCAGCGCCCGCAAGAAGACGGCGCTGGTGACGTCTTCGGCGGCCGGCCGATCGCCAAGGCAGCGGTCGCAATACTGGAACACCGCTGGCGCATAGCGCCGGTAGAGCAGCGCGAACGCGGTCGGGTCGATCCGGGTGAGGGCGACGAGCGCCTCGTCGCTCATCTCCGGTTCGTCCACTCCGTCGTCACGCTGGACTCCGATCAGTCGCCAGGGGGCCACGCCGCACCTCGCGTCGCGTCGACCTTCGGTTCACGTCCGCTAAGGTAGACGATGACGCGGCAAAAACGTCACTCAGCGATGGCGCCGTCGCGTCAGAGTGCCGGCTTGGCTCTGCACGAGCGAAGGTCGCCGTTGCGAAGACGCCTCATGCCGACGCGGGAACGTCGCCGGCTTTGACCAGCAGGCGGGTCAACCCGGCCGCGGCCAGGTACGACGGCGTCGCCCATTCGAGATTGGTCAGCGCGTCCGGATCGTCCGTGCCGATCCGTTCGGCCATCAGATCGTGGATGGCGGCGATCAATCGCGCCGCGTCGGCCCCACCGCGCAATTCGCGCAACGCCAGCGCCCGCAATTCGGCGAGGTTCGGATCGATCTGGGCCAGGTGCGCGTCGGCGTCGGCGAACGGACCGCCGTGCGTCAGGCAAAGCCGCTCCGCCCGCAAGGCCCGCATCTTGTCGACGCTGACGGCCCAGACGTCCGGGTTGAGTTCGGGCGGCGGCGCCGGCGGGCAGACATAGGATGTGCCCGCCATCCGCACGCCGCCGGCGTCGCCCGTGAAGGCCATGCTCCCCTCCGGGTCCCAGTATGTGACGTGATGCGAGGCGTGGCCGGGCGTGTAGATCGCCGTCAGGAGGCGGCCGCCGACCGCGAAGGGCATGCCGTCGTCGAGCGGCACGACTCGGTCGGCCGGAACGGGCGCGACTTCCCCCCAGAGCGCCTCCATCCGGTCGCCGTAGAGACGGGTCGCGCTGGCGACCAGCCGCGCCGGGTCGATCAGATGGGGCGCGCCGATCGGATGGACCCGTACGATCGCCTCCGGCGCGTGGCGCAGCAAGACGCCGGCGCCGCCCGAGTGGTCGAGATGGATGTGGGTGACGAGGATTTGCCCGAGATCGGCCGGTTCGAACCCGGCGGTTCGGATGCCGGCGAGAAGTTGAGGCAGGGTCGAAGACGGCCCCGTTTCGATCAGCGCCAGGCTGTTCCCTTCGCGGATCAGATATGCCGCGATCACCCCTTCCCGCCCCTGAAAGCCGAGGTCGATCATCCAGAGCCCGTCGGCGAGGAGCGTCACCCGCCCGGGTTGGCCGTAGGTCGCCGTCGTTTCCGCACCCATCGTTTCGTCTCGCCTCCCGCTCGGCTCGCTGGCGGCGAGTATCGCACCTCACCTCGTCGCCGCCGGCACGCGAGATGCAGACGCAAGCGAGCGACCGCGGAGGAGTTCTCGATGCATCGACTGACCGCCGACCGAACCGCCTTTGCCTTTCGCCCCGACGCCGCGCCGGCCTTGCGCGTGCAGCCGGGCGAGACGATTCGGTTCGAGACCTCGCCCGCCCCGGCTGAGCGGCTCTTCGCCGCCGGCGACCGCTGGCTGGACATCCTCGACGTGCGGGCGATCAATGCGGTGACGGGACCGGTGTGCATCGAGGGCGTCGAACCGGGCGACGCCGTCGCGATCGAGATCGTCGCCATCGAGCCGGCCGATTGGGGCTGGAACGCGTTCATTCCCGGCTTCGGTCTGGCGGATGGCCTCGTGCCGCGACCGATGCTGCGCTGCGTCCCGATCCATGACGGCCGGGTCTGGCTCACGGAAACGCTGGACGTGCCGTTGACGCCGATGATCGGCTGTCTCGGCCTCGCCCCGGCCAGCGGCGAAACGTCCACCCTGGGACCGGCCGAGCCGTGGGGCGGCAATCTCGATCTGGTCCAGATTCGCTCCGGCGCGACCGTGCTCCTGCCGGCGCAGGTCCCCGGCGGCCTCGCCTCACTCGGCGATCTTCACGCGGCGATGGGCGTCGGCGAAGCGACCAGCGTCGCCATCGAATGCGCCGGCGCCGCGACGGTCCGGCTCGACGTGCGGCGCGGAGCGCGGCTGGAAACGCCTCGGATTGAAACTCCTGACCGCGTCTGGACCGCCGGCATCGCACTCCATTCGCACTACGACCGGGCGCGTACGCAAGCCGTCCGCCAAATGGAGCGCTACCTGACGGAGGAATGCGGCCTCGAGCCCGCAACGGCCTTCCTGCTCCTCTCGGCTGCCGTCGATCTCGAGTTCGGCGGCCCAGCCGGCGCGATCGTGCTGGCGAGCATTCCAACGCGGTTCCTGCCGGATGCCGAGTCGGCAAGTCGGCAAATCGGCAAGTCGGCAAGCTGAGTCGAGGAGTCGAGGAGTCGAGGCGAGCGTAGCCGGTGCGAGGCGGCTCCAAGGGGTCGTCGTCCCGCGGGGTCATCATCGTTGCGCGTCAACGGTTTGCGCCAATCGGGCAATCGCCTTGACCCGGCGGCGATCCCGCCCGTCGTAGGGGCGCATGCTTGCTGCGCCCATCGGCCGCAGGCCGATAACCGGAACGGGTGGCGGTCGAACGGGTTGTGGCCCTGGCGGGCCACGGGCGCCGCAAGGAGCGCTCCTACGCGCCGGGGCGCGCAACCGGGGCGGGGAATTCCCGCCCCGGTTCGTCGATCGGCTGAGGACTACGAGCCGGTGTCGTGGCAGACGCCGTCGGCCGCGTCGCCGCCGAGCGTCGGGCAGCAGGTGAGGCCGGGCGCGCAGGCGGTCGGGTCCGCCAGACTGCAGGCTCC
>JAICJJ010000538.1 GCA_025928535.1 Thermomicrobiales bacterium | reverse complement strand
GCCGGCGCCTTGAGTGCCCTCACCCCCAACCCCACACCCGCAGCGGCGAGAGAGGGGAGACGGCCGCTGCGGCGGCAGCGAGTCGTACTCCCCTCGCCCATCGCAATGGGAGAGGGGGTGGGGGTGAGGGCAAACCTCAGCCGACGTGGACGGCGGGGCGGCGCATCGGGTCGGGTTCGGCCTGCCGCAACACCTCGTGCGTCACGGGGGCGATGTCGCCTTCGCCGAAGAGGACGAAGCGCGCCAGATATTTGAGGGGGTTGCCTTCCGCCCAGCCGAAATAGGCGTGCGGCTTGCGGCCGACTTCGTCGCGAATGCCGAGCAATACCGCCGCGATCGTGTTCGGCACCGACGCCCCGCTGGCGCGCAGCACCTTGTAGCCGCCCACCTGCTGCCCGGTGACGTGAATGGGCGAGGCGAAATCGGATGCATCGCGCACCGTCACCTCGAGAAAGAGGACCAGATCGCCGGCCGGGATGTGGCTCGCTTCCCGCTCGGCCCGCTCCTTGATCAGATATTCCCGCGAATTGCGCTCGTCCGGATGGTTGGCGATGAGGCGGACCGGCCCGAGCGCGGCCGCTTCCTGGATGAATTCGAGCGCCATCGGGTCGAAGGTGACGCCGGCCGAACGCAATTCGGTCGAGCGCATGGCGCGCGAGACGAGCGAGACGACGATGATCGCGCCGATGAAGCAGGCGGCGATGCGGATGCCATCCGGCTCGGCGACGATCGTGACGAGGGTCGTGTAGGCGAAGATCCGCGCGATCAGGCCGACGCGGACGATCGCGCCGGCCCGTCCCTCGCGGCGGACGGTCAGGGCGACGGCGACCGTCGCCGAGGTGATGACTGCCAGCACGCCGGTGGCGTAGGCGCCCGCCTGCGCATCGACGTTCGCCCGGAAGATGATCGTCACGACGAAGGCGATCGCCGTGAAGACGAGGGTGAGCGGGCGAACGGCGCGCGCCCAATCGGGGGCCATGCCGTAGCGCGGCAGGTAGCGCGGCACGACGTTGAGCAAGCCGGCCATCGCCGAGGCGCCGGCAAACCAGAGAATGACGATTGTGCTGAGATCGTAGATCGAGCCGAAGCCTTCGCCGAGTTGGGCGTGGGCCAGATAGGCGAGGGCCCGGCCGTTGGCGGAACCGCCCGGCTGAAATGCCGCCGGGGGGATCAACAGCGTGGTGGCGATGCTGCTCGTGATCAGCAAGACGCTCATGATCGACGCGGCGGTCGTCAACAGCCGGTGCGTGTTGCGGATGCGGCCGGCGGGGTGGATCGGATTGTCGGTCGGATCGCCTTTGACCAGCGGCATGACGAGGACGCCCGTCTCGAAGCCGGACAGGCCGAGCGCGAGTTTCGGAAAGAGGAACAACGCGACCCCGATCATCAGCAGCGGGTTGCCGTAGTGCGTGGTGAGCAGGACGCGCCAGTTGGCGATAACTGACGGATGAAGCGCGACCTGATAGAGCGCGTAGCCGATGACGACGACGTTCAGGGCGAGATAGACCGAGACGATGCCGACCGCGATTCCGATCGCCTCGCCGAAGCCTTTCAGGAAGACCGCGCCGAGCAGGGCGATGAGCACCAGCGTCACCGGCAGCGCGTGGCCCGCTAGCGGCCCGGCGAACGGGTTTTCGTCGATGTGAGCCGCCGCGTCCGCCGCCGAGAGGGTGATTGTGACGATGAAGCTGGTGGCGACAAAGCCGATCAGCACAAGCACGAACAATTTGCCCTGCCACCAGGGCAGCAGGCGTTTGAGCATCGAGATCGAGCCGTCGCCGTGCGGACTGTGGTTGGCGACGATGCGGTACATCGGCAGCGCGCCGAAGAGCGTGATCAGGACGAGGATCAGCGTCGCCAGCGGCGCCAGCGCTCCGGCGGCGAGCGCGGCGATGCCGGGCTGGTAACCGAGCGTCGAAAAATAGTCGACGCCGGTCAGACACATCACCTGCCACCAGGGATGTTCGTGATGCGGCAGATCGCGCGCGTGCGGCCCGTCCATCTCGTGCGGCTGTCCATGCAGCAACCAGGCTCGGAACGAGTTTCGCGTCGGCGCCAACTGCCCCGGCATGGCCCGCGACGTGGCCATTCGTCCACTTCCCCCAGATCGATGCGGCGCCCGACGGCTCGGCAGGCCCGGCCGGAGCGCGGTGTTGCGCGAATCGTGCGCCGGATCGCGGTCTGCTCCCGGCGCCCGGTTGACCGTGATCGCTCACCCCAGCAACCGACGGCCATAAAGAGTACGACGGCGATGCGTTTCGCGCAGGGTTTCGGGCCGGCAATGCTCCACGGACGCCCGTTCCGACCGGGTTCCTCCGTGGCCGGCGTTGACGCATGATCGCGGTCCATACGATTTTGCCCCAACGCTCACGAATCCGAAATTCGAATGATTCGGTCACATTTTTTCCACCAGTGGTATATTCCAGCAATGATGTTGTTCTGTTTGACGCAAATCGTAGGATTT
>JAICJJ010000366.1 GCA_025928535.1 Thermomicrobiales bacterium | reverse complement strand
GCGTCGGCTCGCCCAACCCGACCCCGGCCAGGGGACGCTGCGAAACCGCCATGATCGCCGCTTGCGCCGCCGGCAAGTCGGCGCAGAAGAGTTCATGGAACGCCGCCGGGTCGATGGTGAACTCGTTGTCCGGCGGCGCCGGCGGGGTCGTCGGATACGGCGTCGGCCGCAGCGCCGGCAGGACCTGGCTGTCGGTCGCCTGCGCGGCCAGGGTTTGCAACGACTCGCCTTCGTCCGGGATGAAGGCGCAGACGTAGACCAGGCCGCGCACGTTGTCCGCCTGGCTGCCGGCGTTGGTGATGACCGCGCCGCCATAGGAGTGGCCGACCAGCAGGACCGGGCCGGGAATCTGCCGGACGACGCTCGCAATGTAGGCGGCGTCATGGGAGATGCCCCGCAAAGGATTGGGTGGGGCCAGGACCGCGACGTTGGCGGCCTGCAGGATGGGAATCACCCCGGCCCAGCTCGAGGCATCGGCGAAGGCGCCGTGCACGAGCACGACGGTCAGGGGTGCGGCGGCCGGCGTTGCGGCTGGCGTGGCGGCGGTCATGGCGAATCCTTTCCGGGGGATGACGACAGCGGCGGTGCGCGAGCGCCGGCCTGCGCCGGACGGGCCGCGCCATCATCGCCCTGGCGCCGTGGTCGAGCAACCCCCATCAGTTCCGTCCAGATGTCAGCGCGATGTCTTGACGGCCTGCCTCCCATCGCGCTAGCGTGCCGGCCTGCCGCCCGTTGGAGCGGGGCGGCGGCCATCGTTGCAGGAGGGATCTCGCCATGCGCCGGCGCCTACGCTTCGTCGTCAGCGCGCTCGCCCTTGGCGGGTTCGTCGGCGCCGGGCATCCGCCCTACGTCGTCGTCGAGAGCGGGACGCCCGTGGCCGAAGGGATGCCGCCCGGCGTCGCCGCCCGACTGCTGGGTCTCGGCTGCATCGACACGCTCCCGGCCGGGACAACGGCGGCGTAAGGGCGCGGCGTCGGCCGTCCGGCAGCCGCGTTCCCATGCCGGCCGACGTGCCGCCCAACCGGTCCAGCGGGTTGCAAACAGGCAGCGTCGGGGAGCGAGCCTCGCCTCGGATCTGCGCGCGGTTTCGCCACGAAACCGGTCGACCCCGGACCCCGGAAGGCCGCAAATCAGGCGTCCGCGGATGCTGCGTTCGGTCGAGCGGCGGACCTGTATGACGAAGGAGCATGGCCATGACGATCTGGCGGGAGGACCCGAGGCGTGCGCGCCGCGCGTCGAGGCGGGGGGCGATCGGCGCCGCGCTCGCGGCGTTGTCGGGCGTGGGCGTGATCGAACCGACCGGGGCCGCCGCGCGTTCGGCGAAACGCTGCCGGACGCCGAAGGGGAGGTGCCTGTGCAAAGCCGGGGAGCAGTGCTACATCAACGGCGGCTGCGCCCAACTGTGCCTCGAGGGGTCGTCGACCGCCAGCTGTGCGTCTGCGTGTGAATGTGGCAGCGGCGTCGATGTGATCAGCACCTGCTTTCGCAGCGTCGACAACCCCTGCGTGACGCTGACCCAGACGTGCGCCGCCACCGAGGATTGTCCGAAGGGAACGGCCTGCCGGAGTTTCGGGTGCTTCACCGACCAAGGCGGCCGGTGCACGCCCCTCTGCCGGGCGTAGGGCTGGATCAGTTCGGGCGCCCAAGTCGCGGTGTTGGCATTCCGGACCCGGAGCAATGCATCCCCGGTTCGCGGAGATCATGCCGCCGATCTCCGGCGGCGATCTGGATTGACGGCCGCGGGGCGCCGACGTCGTGGCCTGGCCCGCGCCGCGGCCAGCCGATGTTTGCCGATGAATCGGCTAGGCCATGGATGAATGAACGCGCCGCCAATCCCGCCGCGCCAGCGCGATCAGCGCCACAGCCACGACGGCGAGCGTGAGGACGATGATCCATTCGAGTGAGCCGTTGCCCTCGTCCGGCTCGACCTTGAAGAGAACTTCGATCCAGTCACGGGAAACAAGCGTCAACGCGAACAGACCAGTGGCGAGCGTGGCGAGCACCGCTTCGAGATAGAACCGAGCCTTGACGCTCACGACCACATCCCCCTTCTGGTCCCACGCTCAGTTCGAGGGCGTCCGAGCACCGGACTTCCGTCCGTGATGTTCGTGGCGCATCGACCGCTGGAGCGGAGGCGTCGCAGCGCATCGAGCCGTGCGATCCGGCTCGCATCACAGCGCCGGATTGACGCTGTGGACATGGAGTGTAGTCTACACCCCGCGAGTCCGCTCGCCGTCTCGAAGCCGTGAGCGCGAGACCGATTCGGCTGATCGAGGCGCCGTTTCCGCCGCGACCGTGACGGCCGAATCGAGATCGCACCCGAGCGAACGGAGGATTCTGTGGAACTGGAGATCGATGGACTGCTCAAGTGGCGCGGCATCGGTCCGTTCCGCGGCGGCCGCGTGGTGGCCGTGGCCGGAACCTCGCACGACCCGAACACGTTCTATTTCGGCGCCGTCGCCGGCGGCGTCTGGAAAACGACCGACGCCGGCACGTATTGGCGCCCGGTTTCCGATGGATTCTTCGCCACGTCGTCGGTCGGGGCGCTGGCCGTCGCTCCGTCCGACCCGAACGTCGTCTACGCCGGCATGGGGGAAACGACCATCCGCACCGACGTCTCGCACGGCGATGGCGTCTACCGCAGCACGGACGCCGGCCGCACCTGGGCGCACGTCGGCTTGCGCGAGACGCGCCACATCGGCAAGGTTCGGGTCCATCCGCAGAACCCGGACACCGTCTGGGTCGCCGCGCTCGGCCACGCCTTCGGGCCGAACCAGGAGCGGGGCGTCTCCAAGAGCGACGACGGCGGCGCGACCTGGCGGCGCACGCTCTTCGTCAGCGACAAGGCGGGCGCGGTCGATCTCAGCCTCGACGAAACGAACCCGCGCATCCTCTACGCCGCCGTCTGGGAAGCGCATCGCTCGTTCTGGCAGATCAGCAGCGGCGGGCCGGACAGCGGTCTCTGGCGCAGCGTCGATGGCGGCGAAACCTGGGAAAATCTCACCGCGCGTCCCAATCTCCCGTCCGGCGTCCTCGGCAAGATCGGCGTCGCCGCCTCGCCCGCTCAGCCAGGGCGCGTCTGGGCGCTGGTCGAGCATGCGACCGAAGGCGGGCTCTACCGCTCCGACGACTATGGCGACCATTGGGAAAAGGTCAGCGACGACCAGCGGCTGGTGACGCGCGCCTGGTACTACATGCACGTCACGGCCGACCCGCACGACGCCGACACCGTCTACGTCAACAACTTCAAACTCTGGAAGAGCACGGACGGCGGCAAGACCTTCGCCGAGATCGCCACGCCCCATGGCGACAATCACGATCTCTGGATCGATCCCCACGACAACCGGCGCATGATCCAAGGCAACGACGGCGGCGCCAATGTCTCGTTCGACGGCGGTTTTTCCTGGTCGACCATCTACAACCAACCGACCGCCCAGTTCTATCACCTCGCCGTCGACGATCGCGAGCCGTACGTCGTCTATGGCACGCAGCAGGACAACAGCAGCATCGCCGTGCCGAGCGGAACCAACCACGCCGCCATCACCTGGGCCGATTGCTTCATCGCCGGCAGCGGAGAGAGCGGCTACATCGCCGTGCGTCCCGACGACCCCGACATCATCTACGTCGGCGCCATCGGCTCGTCCCCCGGCGGCGGCAATTCGCTGCAGCGCTACGACCGGCGCATCGACCAGATCCGGCTCATCACCACCTGGCCGGAGGCGACCGGCGGCTACGGCGCGGGGGAGCACCGATATCGCTTTTCCTGGACCTACCCGATCGTCATTTCGCCGCACGACCCGAACGTCCTCTACGTCGGCGGCAATCAGGTCTTCCGGAGCCGGGACGAAGGGCAAACCTGGGAAGCGATCAGCCCCGATCTGTCGCGGGCGGAGCCGACGACCCTGCAGCCGACCGGCGGGCCGG
>JAICJJ010000331.1 GCA_025928535.1 Thermomicrobiales bacterium | reverse complement strand
GGTCGAATCGTTCACTCGTGGTTCCGATTCGGCGCCGCCGGCGACAGGACATCGCCGGAGCGGCCTGCCAGCGGCACGTCATTTGCCCGATGATTCGTCAGAACTCGATCCCTTCCGCGGCAGGTCCCGGACGAGGAGAACCCGTTGAACGAACCGAGCACGACCGAATTCATCACCGTCGCCGATGCCGCGGCCCTCGCCGCGCTGTCGGAGCGCCCCGGACTGACATTGCTCTACCTGCACGATCCGTGGTGTTCCATATCCTCCCGCGCTTTCCATCAACTCGATGCGCTGGGCGGCGCGGTCGAACTGATCGACGTCGACGCCAATCCCGAACTCGGGCGCATTGTCGAGGAGATGACCGGCTTCCGCCACGAATCGCCGCAGGCGATCTTGTTGCGCGACGGCGTGCCGGTCTGGTCGGCCTCGCATTTCGCGATCACGACGGACGCGGCGCGGCGGGCGCTGGCTCGGGCGGGGTCGGCGTAAGCCAGCGCCGCGTCTCGATTCACCCGGCGCTCGGCGTCGCCTCCGGCGCCTTCATCGCGGGACCGCCTCCCAATTGCTGCAGCAACCCGAGCCCGTCTGCTTCCGACCACCCTTCGACGATCTTGCCGCAGGCGAACCGGTAGATATTGACGCCCGAAAACTCGATCGGTCGGTTCGTCGCCGCCATCCCCATGAAGGTCGCCCCGTGGACGCCGCGTCCGGTCCAGCGGATGGCGACCATGTCGTCCTTGGCGACGACCAGATCGACCGAAAACTGGATGTCCGGAAACGCGGTCAGCAACGCGCCCAGCGCCCGCTTGACCTCTTGCGGGCCGTGCTCATCGACGAAGACCGCGCCATGGTGCACGACATCCGCCGCAAGCATCTGGTCGAGCGCGGCGAGGTCGTGGTTGTTCAGCACGTCTTCCGTCCAGCGGCGGGCAATGGCGACTTCGTGGTCGCGGCTCATCGGCGCGCAAGCGGCGGGGCTTCCTTTCGCCATCGGCGACGCTGCCGCCTCGGGCGACGCCAGGACGGCCGTTGCCGAACCGGGCAGCGCGCCGATCTGCTGCAACAGGGCGATGTGGTCGGCCGCGCCCCACGATTCCACGATCTTGCCGCAGACGATGCGGAAGATGTTGGCGCCGGTCCAGGTGACTGAATTGCCGGTCGGCGCGATGCCGAGCCACGGTCCTTGCTGGGTCGCCGTGGCGGTCCAGTGGGTGGCGACGAGGTCGCCGTCGCCAAAAAGGTTGTCGATCGTGAATTTCATGTCGGGAAACGCCGCGGCGAACGCATCGAAACGCGCCAGAAACGCGTCGATGCCGCGCGTCTCCTGTCCGATCCCCCAGTGATGGACCTCGGCCGCGTCCAGCAAATCGCGCAAGGTCTGCTCACCGCCGACGCGCCAGCCTTCTTCCCAATAGCGTTGAATGAGCGCTTCGTTTTCCGCCACGGTCGTGGTGGGACATGCCGCCGTGGCGGGCGTCGCGCTCTGCGCCGCCCCGTCCCGAATTGGAAGCAGCGGCGCGAGGAAGAGCACGATCGCGAGCGATCGGACGACCAGCGGCAACAGGCAACGACGCATCATTTTGCCCTCCCCTTCACCACGAGCCGGAGACGCGCTTTCGCGCGACGCATCGTACTGCGAAACATCCGCGAATGGCGCGTGCCCGCTACTCGTCGTTCCCGGCTGGACACCGTTCGGCGAGGGCGACCGCCGCGGCCGTGCTGCTGAGACGCGAACCGGGCTCGCCGTCCCCCGCTTCTTCGATCGCGTCGATTTCGAGCGCGTCGGCCAGCGCCAGTTGTTCGTCGAGCGCCCGGCGGCCGGCCGACCGCTGATTTGCCGGATCGAGTTTTTGCACGACGAAGATGTTGATGCAGGCGAAGCCGCAGGCGATGGCGAACGGAACCTGATAGCCGACGAAGTTGAGGATGAAGCCGGTGCTGAGCGGCACGACGATCGCCGCCGCGTGCTGCATCGTCGTGCCCATCGCAAAACTGGGCGCCAGATCGGCCGGCTCGGCGATCTTGCGCAGATACGTCGACGCGCCCATGGCCGACAGGGGAAAGATGAAGGTGTAGATGACGTAGCAGGCGGCGGCCACCGCCAGGTTCGTGGTGAAGGCATAGCCGGCCAGCGCCACGATGTAGGCGACGTTGACCCAACCGAGCATCCGCCGCTCGCCTTGGACGTCGATCGCCCGCCCGATCGCCGGTCCGAAGACGGCGGCGGCCAGCGTGACGACGATCAGCAACGCCGAAACCTGTTCGACCGTCAGATGGTAAATCGCGACCAGCACGTAGAGCCCGAACGAAAAGAAAATCTGCTGCCGCGCGCCGTCGATGATGCTGAGCAGGTAGTAGAGCCGGTATTCCCGCTTGAAGACGATCGGATCGCGTTTCGGCGCGACCGCCTGCTCGCGTCCCTCATGCAGATGCGGAAAGCGGACAACCGCCACGCCGGCAACCATGGCGGCGAAACCGAGGACGACGAACGCCGATCGAAAGGAGAGCCAGCCGGCGGCGAAGGTGATCAGGATGAAGACGATGCCGAAGAGCGAGCCCGCCTGTTGCGCGCCCCCCATCCAGCCGAGGATCGAACCGCTGCGCGACTCGGTCGTCAACGTCAGCGCCAGCGCGTTTTGCGTCTGGAGCACGGTGTGGTACCCCATGCTCGACAAGATCACCCAGGGAGCCACCGTCCAGAAATCGAACGACGCGCCGAACAGCATGTAGGCCACGCCAAGCAGAAGGAGCGCGCCGGCGGTCAGCCGCTGGAGCGTGACCCGGTAAAAGACGGCGCTGAGGAAGATCAGCAAGAAGCCGGGAACCTCGCGGATGGCGGTGATGTAGCCGAATTCCGGGCCCTGGAAGCGGAGAATGTCGTTGAAATAGTTCGTCGAAATGTTTTGCTGGGCGGTCAGGGCGAAGCCGAACCCGATTTGCATCAACGCCAGCAGCACGAATCCGCGCCGCGCCGCTCCTGCGTCGATCTGCCCCAACCGCGCCCCGATCCGTTGCACGTCGATCCCTGCCCCGCTGCGACGGCGCCGCCGTCATTGTTCGCCTCGTCCGTTGCCAGCGCTTCATGCTACCCGAACGGACGCTTCTCCTGCGCGGGGTCGGCGCTCGGTGGGATGTCCGCGCTTGGCGCGGCCGGCAGGGCCGGACGCAGAAAGAGCGCCCGGCTGCCGTTCGAAGTCTCGCCAAAGCCGAGGGACCGGTAGAGCGCGTCGCCGGCCGGCGTGGCGACCAGACCGACGAGCCGGCGCTGCCCGAGTCGCGCCATCGCCCGTTCCATCAGGCTCCGGGCGACGCCGCGCCGCTGAACTTCGGGCGCCACGATGACATCCCAGATCGACGCGTAGATCAGCCCGTCGTCAAGCACCCGGGCCAGACCGACCAGGCGACCGTCGTCGCGCGCCCGGGCCACCAGAGTCCACGTCTGGGCAAGCGCGGCCTCGAGCGTCCCATCCGACGCGTCGACCGCGCGCCAGCCGACCGACGCCAGCAATTCCCGGTATTCCTCCGCCGGGATGACCGCCGCTTCATCGATGACCGGAAACTCGTCCACCGCCCGCTCCCGTCGATCCATACGTGGCTCGCTCGGCGCCATTGTCGCCGGCGCCGACAAATGCGCGACGAAGATTCTGCCATCCAACGCGATGCTTGCCGGCCATGGCGCCGATCCTGAGGTTGGACAACCCACAAATAGCGGCCGCTGCTCCGCGACTATTTGTCGCAGCCAGGCCGGTCCGGACCATGTAAGGGTCTTCGGGATTCCTTCAGGGATCGACGGTCGTGGTCGTGCGATCCTGATCGCTGACAGGGGTTATGGCGTCGTTGTTGTCGAACGAATCAAACGACCGACGCGAAGAGGTAAGCCGATTTCCGGGCCGTCCACGCGGATCTGCAATCGCAGCCCGCGGCGCCGCGCTGCTCCTCGCCCTGGTCGCCGCGGCCATCGTCTACGTCTGGCCGCGGACGCTCGATCTCGATCGCGTCGTGACCGTTGACGAGCCGGTCTTTCTCGGCATGTCGGCAAACTTCGCCAACGCCATCGCGCATGGCCAGTACGCCAAAACCGACCAGTCTCTCTACCCGGCGGTTCCAATCATGTGGGCCGGCGCGGCCGGGTTTCTGGTCTCGCTTCCGAACTACGTCCGGGATCATCCGGAGCAGATCGAGCCGCCCGACGACTTCGTTCTCACGACCGTGGACGGTCCGATCGAGGTCGAGGG
>JAICJJ010000166.1 GCA_025928535.1 Thermomicrobiales bacterium | reverse complement strand
CCGGGCAGGTGCTGGCGTTGAGCGGCTCGCAGCAGGGACTCGACCTTATCGCCCGCTGCCTGCTCGACCCAGGCGACGCAGTCGTGATGGACCGACCTGGATACATCGCGCGGGCCGATCCCGCCGAACTCGAGCATGTGCTCGAACGCTGCCGCCCCAAATTGCTCTCCACGAATCCGACGTTCCACAACCCGACGAGCGGCACGCGCTCGCTCGACCTACGCCGAGACATGCTGCGCCTCGCCGCGCGCTATCGCCTCGCCGTGGTCGAAGACGAACCGTATCGCGAACTCCATTTCCGCACGCCGCCGCCGCCGACATTGCTGGAGTTGGACGAACACATCTCGGCGCCTATTCCAAGACGCTCGCCGCCGGGTTGCGGCTGGGCTGGCTGATCGCCCCCGCGCCGGTCGTCGATCATCTCGCGCTCGTCAAGCAACGCTGCGACCTGTTTACGCCCGGCCTGACGCAACTCGTCGTCGCGGCGATGGTGAACAACGGCGACGACCAGACCCACCTCGCGCGCCTGCGCGCCGAGCACGCGCGCCGCCACGACGCCATGATCGCGGCGCTGGAGCGCCGGCTGCCGCCCGAAGCGCTTTCGTGGCGACGCGTCGCGGGTGGACTCTACCGTTGGGCGCGCCTCGGCTGCGGTTTCGACGCCGATGACGTGGCGCAGGCGGCGCTGGCGGACGGGGTCGCGCTGGTCGCCGGCAATGCGTTTTATCCGGATGGCGACGGGCGGTGCGACATTCGGCTCTGCTTCGCGCGCACGCCTCCCGACCGCATCGATGCCGGCATCGCCCGCCTCGCGCACGCCCTACGCCGGATTCGGGATACACAGCGCCCCGCGAGCGGCCGCTGCCCGCTCGTGTGACGATCCGCGCCGAGCGGGCCTCGGGCCGCGAGCGTCCTGGGCTATTCTGTCCGGCCGGGATCAGATATGGATCGGGTGGCCGAGCAACACCTCCGCGGCTTCGCCGATGACTTCGGAGACCGTCGGGTGCGGATGCACCGAGATGGCGATTTCTTCCGCCGTCGTCTCCATCAATCGGCCCAACGCGCCTTCGGCGATCAATTCCGTCGCATGCGGGCCGACGATGTGCAAGCCGAGCAATTGACCCGTGTCGGCGTCGGCGACCATCTTGGTGAAGCCGTCGGTGTGGCCTTCGATGACGGCCTTGGCGTTCGGCCGCATCGGGAACTTGCCCGTCTTGACCTCGTAGCCGCGTTCGATCGCTTCCTGCTCCGTCAAGCCGACGCTGCCGATTTCCGGCTCGCAATAGGTGCAGGACGGCGAATTGAGGATGTCGAGCGGGTAGGGATTCTGGCCGCAAATGTGCTCGACGGCGATGATTCCCTGGTGCATCGCGGTGTGGGCGAGCAATTGCTGGCCGTTGACGTCGCCGATGGCGTAGACGCCCGGCACGTTCGTCCGCATCATCTCGTCGACGTGGATATAGTCGCCCTTGGTGCGGACGCCGAGTTCTTCGAGGCCGATTTCCTCGATATTGCCCTGGCGGCCGACCGCGACCAGCAGCACGTCGGCTTCGACCACCTTTTCCTTGCCGCGCGAATCCTTGATCCGCATCGTCACGCCGTCGTCGCGGACGTCGATGTCTTCGGCGGTCGGCCGCGCGTCGGGGATGACGTCCATCTTTTGCCGCTGAAAACTCTTCAACAGCAATTCGGAGACTTCGCGATCTTCCTGCGGCACGATCCGGCCGACGAGCGTCACCTGCGAGCCGTAGCGCTGATAGATCGATGCCCACTCGACGCCCGTGGCGCCGCCGCCGCGGATGATGAACCGCT
The DNA here is from genome assembly GCA_025928535.1 of Thermomicrobiales bacterium. GTDB lineage: Bacteria > Chloroflexota > Chloroflexia > Thermomicrobiales > UBA6265 > JAICJJ01. Next base: position 4,820 of record JAICJJ010000166.1, on the reverse strand, counting down.
GCGGGAGATGTTCGAGCACGACGGCGTGGTCGGAATTGATGACCCGCTTGCCGTCGAACGGCACGCCCTTGATCGGGCGGGGCCGCGAGCCGGTGTCGATGATCGCCCATTTCGTGGTCAGGACGAACGTCGCGCCGCCGCCCACCGGCGTCGCTTCGACCTGCGTCGGCGACAGGAGCCGGCCGCGGGCGTGAAAGACCGGAATCTTGTGCTTCTTGTCGAAGAGATAGAGCAGGCCCCGATATTGCCCTTCGACCACCTTGAGCGATCGTTCCAGCGCGGGACCGTAGTCGAACGACACGTCGCCGCCGACGTTGACGCCGAATTCCCGGGCCGACTTGACCTGGTCGAAGACGTCGGCCGATTTGAGAAACGCCTTGGTCGGGATGCAGCCGCGATGGAGGCAGGTGCCGCCGAGTTTCAATTCCTCGACCACCGCGACGTTCAAGCCGAGTTCCTTGGCGCGGATCGCGGCGACGTAGCCGCCGGTGCCGCCGCCGAGGACGACGAGATCGAATTGCTGATTTTCGTGCGCCGGTTCCGCCATCGGCCTTTCCGCCCCTCTGTCTCGCGCTCACGCAGTGCGCGCTCCGCGCCCGAACGGGCCAAACGGAGCGCGATCGAACTGGCCGGGAGTATACGATGCATTGGCCGCCGTACCGCCGCGATGGCTCAATACCAGAGATCGGACGGGGTCAGCGGATCGGCCGGATCGTCGTCGTCCTCGATCTCAATCGCCGTTTCTTCGGGCGTGAAGCGGGGCGGCTTGGGCTGACCCGCCGGGTTCGTTGGCCTTACAATGTTAGTCACGACGGTGGGGCCGATTGGCATCCTGTATCCTTCGGGCTTCACGTCCGCGCCGCTCTGGCGGCGTCGATTCACATGGCAACGAGTTCACGCACGGTGAGATGGATTTCATTTCGATGCTGGAGCTTTCATCGGTGAAACGGGTTCGTCTCGATCGGGCGGCGGCGGCGCCGAGCCCGTCGCCAATTTTCGTCGGCCCGGTTCGCACCCAAAATCTGATCGCCGAGGGCGACACCGAGTCGCTGCGCGTCACCGCCGTCACCTTCGAAGACGGCGCTCGCAATCGCTGGCATATGCATACCACCGATCAGGTGCTGCTCGTCGTCGAAGGTCATGGCGTGGTGGCGACCGAAGAACAGGAAATTCACGTCGCGGAAGGCGACGTGATCCTCATCCCGGCCGGGCAGCGTCACTGGCATGGAGCCGAGCCAGGCAAAACCTTCACCCATATCGCCATTCTCACGCCCGGCGAGATGACCATCCAGGAGTGAGGCCGCCCGGCGCCCGGCGAAAAGCGGGACCTCCGGCGCCGCCATCGCGTTGTTCCCGCCCGAAGCCGCGTGCCAGAATCGGGCCACCCCCGCACGGGAAAGCGATGCGAACGGCCGATCCGGCGGCGCGGCTTCCGCGTTGGCGACCGGCGCGAGGTGGAGCGTGGACGTGGCGGCAGGGTGGAGCACGACCCAGGCGGCCGAGCCGAGCGACGACGCCGAGGCGCTGATCCCCCCGTCGCCATGCCAGACGCCGTTGCCGACTCTGCGTCGGGTCGTCGCTCCGGGGCCCGACCCGTTCGCCCATCCGGCGGAACGGGAATTCGCGCGTCTCCTTTCGTTCTACCGGGTGCGCTGGGTCTACGAACCGACGTCGTTTTGCCTGGCCCGCGACGAGCATGGACGCGCCGTCGAGTGCTTCACGCCCGATTTCTACCTGCCGGAGCATCGCCTCTACATCGAATTGACGACGATGCGGCAGCGGCTGGTGACCCGCAAGAATCGGAAGATGCGGCTCCTGCGCGAACTCTATCCGGACGTGCGGATCAAATTGCTCTACCGACGCGATTTCGCGCGGATCGCGGAAGTCTTCCCGGAACCGGACGATCTGGCGCGGCCGGTGCGGATCGGTCGGATCGTCTATCCGGAAGGCGCGATCCGCGACCGGGTCGACCGACTGGCGGCCGATCTCGCTGCCGAGATCGCGGCCGCGGCGTCGCCGGACGAACCACTTCTCCTCGGCCTCGGCCGCGAGCCGGGTCGGTTTTTCGAAGCGATCGCCGGGCGTCTTCGCCAGCGGGGCTTGACGCTGCCGCGCGATTCGATCGATCTCTCGCGGTATCGCCTCGACAGCGCGTCATCGGCCGTCGCTGTTCGGCGGCCGCCGACGGAGCCGCTGATCGGGCGGCGCGTCATCGTCGTCACCGACATGATCAACACCGGGCTGACGCTCGCTTATCTCGGCGCCTGGTTGCGGCGACGTGGCGCGGCGGCGATCAGCGGTTGCGCGCTGCTGAGCCGGGAATCGGCGCGGCTGGTCGATGCGCCGGTGCGGCATATCGGATTCGAAGCACCGGACGAGCCGCTGGCGGGCTGGGGCTTGCGGTTGCGCCGGCAATATCGCGAATTGCCCTACATCGCGACGATCGAAGACGCAGCGGGTGCCGAACCGCTCGATTGTTGATCGCGCCGGACATGCAGACGCGGACCCCATGAAAACCGAGAAGGCGGCCAATTGGCCGCCCGCCCGGATCGGATGCTGCTCGGGCATGAATTTGGGGAACTTCGGGGAATTCAGAGGCTCCTGGTGAGTGGCCGCCGATTCCGTCGGAGCCGGTGTGAACCGGCGGCGTGCATGCGCGACCAGCGCGCACGATAGGGGAACCCGAGCAGGTTGTCGAAGTGCACCGAGGGAGCCATTTGGCTTCGACCCTCACGCCAGCCCGAGCGCAAACCATGTGCCACGTTGCGACACGGACTGCCGCTGGGTGAGCGGGAAAACTGCGGTCCAGAGCCGACCCTCTCGTGCCGCCCTACCTAGCAAGTCCCATGCCACGCTGTCGCCACAGGCGGCCGGTCCGGCATTCGGTCATACTCGTTCGATGCGCGACGAGCCGATTCGCTACGACGAGCCGTTCGCCTGGTGGGGGCCGGGCTGGCGCGCCGCGCCGGCGCCCGGCATCGTCGATTTGCTCGACGACGGCGTGCTGTCGGCGGCGCAGGCGGCCCGCTTGCTGGCGTTGGTCGAACGCCGGGTGTCGCTCGTCGTTGCGGCCGGGCCGAGCCGGGCCGGCAAGACGACGCTCCTGACCGCACTCGCGGCACTGCTGCCCGAGCCGACGCGCCGCATCTATCTCCGTGGGTGCTACGAGCCGTTCGCCTTTCTCACCGACCCGACGACGATCCCGGGCGAGACGACGTTGTTGATCAACGAAATCAGCCCGCATTTGCCGGTCTATCTCTGGGGTTCCGGCGCGCGTCGGGCGCTGCAAGCGGGTCGGGCCGGGTTTCAACTCCTCGCGACGGCGCACGCGCGCACCATCGACGAACTCGTCGCCTTGCTCGCCGGGCCGCCGCTGCGGGCGCCGCTGGCCGAGGTCGCCGCGCTCCAGGTTGTGGCGCTCCTCGACCGGCCGGCCGGTTCGGATCGCTTTCAGCTGAGCGAAACGTGGGGGCTGGCGCCGACGCCGCGAGGCGGTCTCCTCCGAGTGCCGCTGGACGACGACCGCGCGGCGGCGGAATTCGACGCGAGCGGCCCCGAGGCGGCGCGGCTCGTCGTGCCGCCCGCGGAAATCGAGCGCCGGCAACGGCTGCTGACCGACCATCCTGAGCGGTTTCGCCTGCCGCGCCCGCCATGGCGCCCGGGCGAACCATGGCGCGGCTCGCCTTGACACGCCAACCGCGGCGTGTAGCCTTCGATCAGAAGCCGCGTCGGCCGCGCGCCCGCATCCGCAGACCACGGCCGCACTCCGTTCTGAAGGAATCCGCAACATGGCGAACCCCGAGTCGATTCCGACGCACGCCGCGACCCTCGGCCAATTGCGCGAGGCCGGCTACCGCTCGAAAACGGTGCGCGAAGAGATGCGCGCCAACCTGATCGCCAAGATTCGCCGCGGCGATGTCCTCTTTCCCGGCGTCGTCGGCTACGACCAGACGGTCTTCCCGCAGATCGAAAACGCGATCCTTTCGGGACAGGACATCATCTTTCTTGGCGAGCGCGGACAGGCGAAAACACGGCTGGCCCGCAGTCTCGTCAATTTGCTCGACGAGTATGTGCCGGCGGTCGCCGGCTCGGAGATCAACGACGATCCGTTCAACCCAACTTCGAAATACGCGCGCGATCTGATCGACGCCCATGGCGACGCGACCCCGATCGAATGGATTGGCCGCGAGCGGCGCTACGGCGAAAAGTTGGCCACGCCCGACACGACGATCGCCGACCTGATCGGCGAAGTCGATCCGATCAAGGTCGCCGAAGGGCGCTACCTCTCGGACGAATTGACCATATCCTACGGCCTGATTCCGCGCACCAACCGGGGCATCTTCACCCTCAACGAATTGCCCGATCTGGCGGAGCGGATTCAGGTTGGCTTGCTCAACATCATGGAAGAGCGGGACGTCCAGATTCGCGGCTACAAGATTCGGCTGCCGCTCGACGTCTTCGTCGTCGCGTCCGCCAACCCGGAGGACTACACCAACCGCGGCCGGATCATCACTCCGCTCAAGGACCGCTACGGCTCACAGATCCGGACCCACTACCCGGAGACGGTCGAGCTCGAAATCGAGATCATGGATCAGGAGCGGGCGGTGTTCGCCGGCGACGAGATCGCCGTCACCGTGCCGCAATTCATGAAGGAGATCGTCGCCGAACTGACGCACGTCGCCCGCCGCTCGCACGACGTGTCGCAGCGCTCCGGCGTCTCGGTCCGGATGAGCGTCGCCAACTACGAAAATCTCGTCTCGAACGCCTTGCGCCGGTCGATCCGGCTCGGCGAAAAGCAGACCGCGCCGCGCATTTCCGAT
>JAICJJ010000510.1 GCA_025928535.1 Thermomicrobiales bacterium | reverse complement strand
GCCTGCACGCCGCCGGCCCCACCGGGCGGGGCCCGGCTTGCCGTGCCCTGTGGGCCGCTGGACCACCACCGGGTAGACCGACACGGGCTTGTCGGCCCCTGGCCGACCGGGCCCGGCATGCCGTGCCCCTACCGTTGGGGTGGTCGCCTCGCGTCGCATGCACTGAGGCGGCGCATCCCCGTCAACCGTTGGCGGCGTCTTCCGCGTCGAACTGGCGCTCGCGATAGGCTTCGATGTCCTGGAGGACGTCGTCCGGCATCGGCAATTCCTGATAGGGGTTGCAGGCGTCCGGGTCGTCCGGCGTCGGGCAAATCGGAAATGACTGATGCGCTTGCCATTCCAGAATCGTCCGCCGCGACGGCGGATTGTAGTCGCGCGCTTCGACCTGCTGGACGAGCGCTTTCGCTTCCCCCTCGTCGATGTCCGGGTCTTTCGTCAGCCAGTCGACCAATTCGTCCCGGCCGAGAAAATGATGGCCGACAATGGCGAACGTGAGCCGACCGTAGTGGCCGATGTCTTCGCCCCGGTCGAGCGCATCGAGCAAATGGCTCATCATCGGACTCTTGCGCAATTCGGCGACGGACATTTCGCTTCTCCTCCACGGCGGGAATAATCGATCAAATGTTCTAATCATATGACGCAACCTGCGTGCCGCGCTTGTACGCGATGACCACCTGTGCCAGACTCGCGGCATCGAACCAACCGTTCAGCGGCGTGGCCGCTGTCCCGAGACGAGGAGCCGATGACGCCACGGTCGAAGCGGCGCGCGCGGTCGTTCGTGCTGGCGGCGTTCGCGCTGCTGCTTGCGTTGGGCGCGGGGAGCGGGGCATGGGCGCAAGACGCGGCCCAATCGACGGCGTCGCTCGAGCAGCAACTGGTCGACAAGTTTTCGCCAGTTTCCTATCTGAAGCAGGGAACGGGGCCGTGCGACGAGGAAGGCGAGCCGTACCTGCCCGCCCCGGTCGACGTCACCTTCAACGACCCCGCCGTCGTGTTGCGGGAAGGGCCGAACCAGCAGGCGGTCAAGCAGGACATCACCGGCGGCGATCTTTATGCGCGCGGCCCCGGCTACAACATCGACCTGCCCGGCCATCCGCGCACGCCCGGCTGCGAATACGCCGAACATTTCGCGCAGGTGATGGGCCATCAGCATCCGGTCGTCTACGCCCACATCGCGACCGAACCGGGGAAACCGGGCCTCGCGGTGCAATACTGGTTCTTCTATTACTTCAACGATTTCAACAACAAGCACGAAGGGGACTGGGAGATGATCCAGCTCCTTTTCGATGCCGACAGCGTCGAGCAGGCGCTGCAGCAAGAGCCGGTTCAGGTCGCTTTCGCCCAACATGACGGCGGCGAACTCGCCAACTGGGACGACCCGAAACTGGAAAAGGAAGGAACCCACCCCGTCACCTATCCGTCACGGGGGTCGCACGCCAGTTACTTCGGCCCGGCGGTCTGGCTCGGCTGGGGCGAGCAAGGCTCCGGCTTCGGCTGCGACGACACGATCGGGCCGTCGTTCCGGGTCCCGCCGGATGTGCGGCTGATCCAGGGCGACATTCCGGGCGGCGGCGATCCGCGCGCCTGGGCGACGTTCGCCGGGCGCTGGGGCGAGCGCGACACCGGCTTTTTCAACGGCCCGACCGGCCCGATGCAGAAAGCGCGGTGGACCGCGCCGATCTCCTGGGAAGAAGGGCTGCGCCGCGATTCCCTCGCCGTCAACACTGCCGAAATCCTCGGACCCGCGCCGACGACCATCTTTTGCGATCTGACCGCGACCGGCTCGACGTTGTTCGCCCTTTCGACGCCGTATCCCTGGCTGGTGTACGGCGGGCTGGCGATCACGCTCGTGGCGGCGTTTTTCCTCGTGCGCCTCGCCTGGCCCTATCTGCGCGGGGCCTGGCGCATCTACCGCCGCCATCTCGCCACGTTCGCGCTGATCGGCGCGCTGGTCGTGCCGTTGACCGTGCTGGTCGGCGGCTTCCACTACCTGCTGTCGTACAACGCGGCGTTTTCCCACCTGATCGGGCTCGACGAAGACAGCGAGATCGTCCACGCGATCCTGTCGCTGGCGCTCACCATTCAGCGGTTGTTGCTGATGCTGGTGGTGACGCCGGCGACCATCCAGGCCCTCGCCATCGTCGAGACGGGCGGCGACGAAAACGCGGTCGACGCGATCCGGAGCATCGCCGGCAAGATCTGGCCGCTGGCGCTGGCGCTGTTGCGGGCGTTTCTGATCGAAGTCGGGCTGGCGATCACGATCGTCGGCATTCCGTGGGCGATCCATCGGAGCGTCGCCTGGACCTTCGTGCCGCAGGCGGTAGTGCTCGACGGGCAGCGGGGCGGGGCGGCGCTGGCGACGAGCCGGGCCGCGGTGCGCGGCAACTGGTGGCGAACGGCGGCGATCACCGCCGTGCTCACCTTCGTCGCCGCCGCGTTCGGGCCGCTCGCCGGGTTGCTGCTGATGATCCCGTTGCGGGCGCCGCTCGAACTGGCCAACAGCGGCGGCGCTGTCGTCTACGTCATCACGCAGCCGCTGGCGGTCATCGGCGCGACGCTCCTCTATCGTCGGCTGCAAGGAACGCCATGGCCCGCGTCAGCCGAGCGCCACGCCAAACCGGCTCAGGCGACGCCCGGCG
>JAICJJ010000368.1 GCA_025928535.1 Thermomicrobiales bacterium | reverse complement strand
TGTCGCACAAGGCGTAGTATTCGCCGGCGAGATTGATCAGGCAGACCGGCTCGTCGTCATATTCGACATACATCAATTGCCCCGGCTCCAGATCGGTGGCACGCGCCACCGTCACGAAACCTTCGGTTTCCGTCGCCATCGGCTCACAAGTCCTCGTCATGGGGCGGGACGCCGTAGATGCCCGCCTTGAGCGCTTTCAGCCCCAGCAAGGCGCATTTCATCCGCGCGGGGCTGATCGGCACGCCCAATTCTTCGAGCAGGTCGTCCTTGGTCAGCGCCTTGACGTCGTCCAGCGTCTGATTTTCGACCATCTCGGTCAGAATCGACGCCGCCGCCTGGCTGATCGCGCAGCCGCGCCCCGAAAAGCGCACCTCGGAGACGCGCCCGTCGGCCACGCGCAGGTCAATCCGAATCTCGTCGCCGCAGAGCGGGTTGGTGTCTTCGTACGAATAGTCGGCGGGATCGAGCGTGCCTTTGTTGCGCGGGTTCTTGTAGTGGTCGAGGATGACCTCGCGGTAGAGATTGTCCATCAGCCCGCTCTCACGCCTCGAAGATCCGTTTCGCGTCGAGTATCCCCTCGACCAACCGATCGACGTCGTCCGGCTCGTTGTAGACGTAGAAACTGGCGCGGGTCGTCGCCGTCAGGCCGAATCTTCGCATCAACGGCTGGCAGCAGTGATGCCCGGCCCGGACCGCGACGTTGTGGCCATCTAGAATCGCCGCGACATCGTGCGGATGAATGCCGGCAACGTCGAATGAAATCACCCCGCCGCGCGCATCGGCGTTGCGCGGCCCGAGAATCGACAAGCCTGCGATTTCGCCCAACCGCGCGAGGCCGTAGGCCGTCAAGTCGCGCTCGTGTTCGCGGACGCGGTCCATACCGATCCGTTTCAGATACTCGATCGCGACGCCCAGCACGATCGCGTCGCCGACGGCCGGCGTGCCCGCTTCGAACCGTGCCGGAACGTCGGCCCAGGTCGAACGGCCGATCTCCACCTTGCGAATCATCCCGCCGCCCCCCAGGAACGGCGGCATCGCTTCCAGCAGCGGCAACCGGCCGTACAGCACGCCGGCGCCCATCGGCGCCAGCATCTTGTGTCCGGAAAAGGCGTAGAAATCGGCGCCGAGCGCCTGGACATCGACCGCGAGATGAGGCGCCGCCTGCGCCCCATCGACCACGACGACCGCGCCGGCCGCCTTCGCCTGTCGGGCGATCTCCGCCACCGGGTTGATCGTGCCGGCGCTGTTCGAGACATGCCCGACCGCGACGACTTTCGGCTCCTGGGCGAGCAATCGGGCGTACGCATCCAGATCGAGCACGCCGTCGGGCGTCACCGGAATCGCTTCGATCCGGGCGCCGACTTGCTCGGCCAGCAATTGCCATGGCACGAGATTGGAATGGTGCTCCATCTCGGTGACGACGATCAGATCGCCCTGATGGACGTTGCGCCGCCCCCAGGCGTTCGCGACCAGATTGATCGCCTCGGTCGTGTTGCGGACGAAAATGCATTCCCGCGGCGATTCGGCGTTGATGAAATCGGCGACGAGATGCCGCGCTTCTTCGTAGCGGGCGGTCGCCCGTTCCGAGAGCGCGTAGACGCCGCGATGGATGTTCGCGTTCGATTCGCGGTAGTAGTCGTCGATCGCCTCGATCACGGCGCGCGGCTTTTGTGAACTTGCCGCGCTGTCGAGGTAGACGAGTCGCTGATCGCGCGCGTCAGAGGACGCCAGGATCGGGAAATCCGCGCGGATCGCGCCGACGTCAAGCGGCGGCGTCGAACGTTCGATCGTCATGATGACTGCCCCTTGCCCGCCGGCGCGCGTCCGCGTTGCGACTCAGATGCCGACCTTGCGGGCGATCGCCCCTTCCAGAAAATCCTGGATCTCGGCCACCGGGATGCGGTCGATCACCGGCCGGAAGAAGCCTTCGACGATCAGTTTTTGCGCTTCGGCGCGTTCGATGCCGCGCGCTTGCAGGTAAAAGAGATGCTCTTCCTCGACCTGCGAAATCGTCGCGCCGTGCGTGCAGCGGACGTCGTTCGCGCCGATCTCGAGATTCGGGATCGAATCGGCCCGCGCCGTTCGGCTGAGAACGAGATTTCGGTTTTGCTGGTAGGCGTCGGTCTTTTGCGCCCCCTCGAACACCTTGATCAGGCCGGAATAGACCGACCGCGCCGAGCCTTTCAGCGCGCCCTTGAATTCCAGGTCGCTGGTCGCGTAGGGCGACTCGTGCAACTGCCAGGTGTGGTGGTCGAAAAATTGATCGCCGTCGGCGAAGAAGATGCCGAGCATTTCGGCCAGGCTGTTCTTGCCGCGCAGATGCGCGCCGATCGAATTCTTGCTGAATTTCGAGCCGAGCGTGACGTGCAGCGAATTGAGCGTCGCGTCGTCGGCGAGGATCGCCCGCTCGGTCATGAAGTTCCAGACGTTGCGGCCCCAGTCCTGCACCTGGACGTAGCGGAGTTTGGCGTCTTTCGCCAGGATCAATTCGACCACGGCCGAGGAGAGCGTCTGTCCGCCGCCCGACGGCGAATGGTAGGAATCGACGAAAAACGCTTCCGCGCCTTCTTCCAGCACCACCAGCGAATGGGTGAACACCGACGCGCCGACGCCCGACGCCACGGCGAACGACCGGAACGGCAGCGTCACCGACACGCCGGCCGGCACGTAGAGCAGCGCGCCGCCCTGCCAGAACGCCGCGTGCAGGGCTTCGAACTTGCCGAAATCGGCCGGCACCGCTTTCGTCATGAAGTAGCGCTGGAACAGGTCCGGATGCTCGCGCGCCGCTGTTTCGAGATCGGTGAAGAACACGCCCTGGGCCGCGATCTCGGGGTCGAGTTCGACCCGCGCCGCCGAAGCGTCCGCCTGGACGACGACGCCGGCGTGCTGCTCGCCCGCCGAGACCGCCGCTTCGCCTTCGAGCAGCCGCAACGCGTCGTTGGCGCGACCGTTCGGGGTCGCGAACGGCGTCAACTTGTCGAGTTTCAGGGCGCGCAGATCGGTCCGCCGCCATTCTTCGTCGGTGCGCTGCGGCATCGGGAGCGATTCGTACGTTTCCCAGGCGCGCAGTCGCGCCGCCCGGAGCCGATCAGGCTCCGCTTTTTGTCGCGAGAGCGCTTCGACGCCTTCGCGCGTGAATCCGAGCAGCGTCTGCTCGGTTTGAGTCGCCGTCACCGTCATCTTCTCCCTTGTCACGCGGCCAGCGCGGGCCATGCCGGCGCCCCGTTCGCTGCGCCTAGCCGACCGAGCCTTCCATTTCGAGTTGGATCAGCCGGTTCAACTCGACCGCGTATTCGAGCGGGAGTTCCTTGGCGATCGGCTCGATGAAGCCGTTGACGATCATGCTCATCGCTTCGTCTTCGGTCAGGCCGCGGCTCATCAGATAGAAAATTTGCTCTTCCGCCACCTTCGAGACGGTCGCCTCGTGGCCGACGGACACGCGCTCTTCTTCGATCTCGATGTAGGGATAGGTGTCGGTCTTGCTCGTTTCGTCCAGCAGCAAGGCGTCGCAGACGACATTGCTCTTGACGTTTTCGGCGCCTTTGTAGACCTTCACGAGGCCGCGGTACGACGAGCGGCCCGTTCCCTTTGAAATCGACTTCGAGATGATCTGCGACGACGTGTCGGGCGCGACGTGAACGACCTTGCCGCCAGCGTCCTGGTGCTGGCCATCGCCGGCGAACGCGACCGACAAAATCTCGCCGCGCGCCCCCGGCTCCATCAGCCAGACCGCCGGGTACTTCATCGTCACCTTCGAGCCGAGGTTGCCGTCGACCCACTCCATCGTCGCGCCTTCGTAGGCCATCGCGCGCTTCGTGACGAGGTTGTAGACGTTGTTCGACCAGTTCTGGATCGTCGTGTAGCGGCAGCGGCCGCCCTTCTTGAC
>JAICJJ010000362.1 GCA_025928535.1 Thermomicrobiales bacterium | reverse complement strand
GCGGCCCCCTGGGGGGCGCGGCGTTGTGGGTGCGGTTCGAGCAGCCACCCGCGGGCCACGCCCGCGCCCGCCCGGGGGGTTTCCGGCGGGGCCCCCGCGCCGACGCCGATCACCGCTTCCTGCCGGTTGTAGGCGACGCCGGAGCGTCGGACCTGCTCGAGTTCGGCGAACAGGTCCGACATCGCGGTGATGGTGTGCGGCGTACGGCGAGGCAATGGCCCATCGCCGAGCAGACCGTGCACCTCCGCCTCGGACATCCCGGCGAGGATCGCCTTGCCGGTCGCGTTGGCGTGGTAGTCGCGCTCTTCGCCGACGTTCGCGACGACCCGGATCGGCGATTTGCCGTCGTTGACAAGCAGATAGACGAACTTGTTTCCCGCCGGGGCGCCGATCGACGTCGCGTGTCCGCAGCGGTCGGTCACCCGCCGCATGACCGGCTCCGCAATCTGGCTGAGGACCGCGTGCGGCCGGTAGGAACTGCCGACGGCAAACGCCTTCGGGCCGACCCGGTACGCCCGGCTGACCGGGTCCTGAACCATGAATCCTTCGCGCGCCATCGTCGCCAGCAGGCGGGTGACGATGCTCTTGTGGACGCCGGTCGCCCGCGCCAGATCGGACACGGTCCACTGCGGGCGCTGCGCGTTGAAATGCGCCAGCACCCGCATCGCTCGCTCCACCGAGCGTATCGTCCCGGTGGGCTCCGTCATCGACGCCTCCCCCGCTTGCATGCCGCCACGCCTTCCCCGCGCCGTGATCGCCATCGCTCGTCTGGCGCTGTTGCCGGATGGAAAACCCTCTGCTAGGATCGGGATTATCGCAACGGCGTTGCTCATCGCGCAACAAATCGAACTGATCGCATGAACAGAGCCGCTGCGCGCTGGCCGCCGAGTGCGCCGCGATCAAGCGCGTGGGCATCCGCGAGCGGCCCGACCGAGGGTTCGATCCGCCCGACGCAAGCGGCGTCGGGGCGAGGCAGATCCATCCGCGGAGGAGAAGCGAGCATGACGTCGATGGATGCGGTGTTGCAGCAGCGGCTCTCGCGTGCCCGGTTGGTGCGGGTGATGGCCGCCCTCGGTCTCGTCGGTCCGGCCGCGCTCGCCTCGGCCCGGTCGCCATTCGGCGGCGGCGCGCTCGCCGCTGTCAACGCCAGCCCCGCGCGTCAGGGCGCATCGTCGATCCGGGCGGCGATGCCGGACACGCCGCCTGGCCTCGACAGCGACCAATTGCTCAACGCCTACACCGAAAAGATCGCTGTCAACTGCTATTCGCACGATATCGTCGGTTTCAAGATCACCGACGATCCGAAATATGGCGGCGCGATGGCCGACATCCTGGCGCCCGGCACGGAGGGGATCGATCCGGGGTTCGCCGAATCGTGGACGATTTCCGCCGACCAGCGGACCTACACGTTCAAGTTGCGGACCGACGTCGGCAGCCCGTACGGCAACAAGTTGACGGCGGACGACGTCAAATGGTCGTTCGATCGGCGCAAGGCGCTGAAAGGCGTCGGCAGTTTCATGACCGACGTCATGCTGATCACCAGCCCGGACGACGTCAAGGTCGTCGATCCGCAGACGATCACCTACACCACCGCCTCGCCCAACCCGGCCTTTTTCAAGATCGACGCGATCATGTGGTACGGCGGCATCTTCGACAGCGTCGAAGCGAAAAAGCATGCCTCGTCCGACGATCCGTGGGCGACGAAATGGCTGGCGACGAACACCGCCGGCTTCGGCCCCTATCATGTCCAGGACCTGGTCCAGGGGCAGGGGCTCCGCCTCGTCGCCAACCCGAACTGGTACAAGGGCAAGCCGGCGATCGAACAGGTCGCCTGGCGGGCCATTCCGTCGGCCGCCGACCGGTTGGCGCTCCTCTCGCGCGGCGACGTCGATATCGCCGAAGGATTGACGGGCGAGCAACTGAAGGGATTGAAAGACGTCGCGAACGTTCAGGTCATTTCGCGGCCGTCGAACATCATTCGCTCGCTGATTCTCAACACCCAGAAGCCGGAATTGAAAGACGCCCGCGTGCGGCAGGCGATCGCCTACGCCGTGCCGTACGACCAGATCATCCAGACCGTCTTCTTCGGCGAAGCCGACCGCCAGCGCAGCCCGGTGCCCGCGATGTACCCGGGGTACAACGGCAAGTACTGGGTCTACGACACGAACGTCGACAAGGCCAAGGCGTTGTTGCAGGAAGCGGGCGCGCAGCCGTTCCAACTCCCGGTCACGTTCGATTCTTCGAATTCGGACGATCAACTGATCGCCAACATCCTGCAGACGGCGCTCTCCGAAATCGGCATCACGGTCGTGCAGGACAAGGTGCCGACGGCGGTCTACAGCCAGAAGATCGGGCAGAAGCAGGACTTCGCGTATCTCTCGCAAAACTGGCCGCTCGTCGCCGATCCGGGCTACGCGCTCTGGGTCTACTGGTATTCGACGAATTTCCTCAACGCGGCCAACTACAACAATCCCGAATTCGACCAGTTGCTGACCAAGGGCATGGGCACGCTGGACGAAAAAGAGCGCTTCGCCATGTTCGACAAGGCGCAGGAAATCTACGAGCACGATCAGCCGTGGGTCCTCCTCGTCAATCAGAATTTCCAGTTGCCGATGTCGAAAAAACTGAGCGGGTTCGTCTGGTACACCGACAATCACGTGCACTACGAGCATCTGAAGCCGGCCGAGTGATCGGCCGCAACCCGGGCCGGGGCGGCGAGCCGCCCCGGACGCCCGAACGCATCTTCGGAGTCGGCGATGGCGCGGCGGATGTGGATCTTCATCGGCAGGCGGCTGCTCTTCCTGATCCCCCAGTTGATCGGGATTTCGATCGTGTCGTTTCTGCTCGTCCGCCTCTTGCCGGGCAATCCCGCCTACGCCATCGCCGGGCAACTGGCGACCAAGGAGCAAATCGCGGCGATCGAGCAGCGAATGGCGCTCGACAAGCCGTTGCCGGTTCAATACGTCGCCTACGTCAGCGAAGTGCTGCACGGCGATTTCGGCGTCTCGTGGCGGACAAGCAATCCGGTTCTCGTCGACATCAAGCAGCGGCTGCCGGCGACGATCCAGTTGATCACCATCGCGCTGGTCGTCATCGCCGTGCTCGGCATCCTGTTCGGGGTGCTGGTGGCGACCAATCCGGGCGGCATCGCCTCCCGCTTCATGTTTCTCTACGGCTTGCTGGCCGGCGCCATGCCCGATTTCTGGCTGGGCCTGCTGTTGATCTTTCTTTTCTATTACAAGTTGAACTGGGCGCCGCCCCCGGTCGGCCAATTCGGCCTCGAGGTGTTTCCGCCGCCGCCGGTCACTGGCATGAGCCTGGTCGACAGCCTGCTCGCCCACGACGGCGACGCGTTCTGGTCGGCGGCGAAGCATCTCGTCTTGCCCGAATTGACCCTGATCCTCATCTATATCGGCGGCGTGGTCCGGATGACCTCGACCGCGATGTCGGAGATGCTCGATTCGGGCTTCATTCACTACGCGAAAGCGAACGGCTTGCCGAACGGCGTGATCGTGCGCTACGCCTTGCGGAACGCCCTGCCGCCGGTGGTGACCGTGCTCGGCATCATCTACGGCTTTTTGCTCGGCGGCGCGGTGCTGGTCGAGACGGTCTTCGCCTGGGGCGGCATCGGCCAGTACGCCGTCCAGTCGATCGTCAATTCCGACTACCTGGCGATTCAGGGATTCGTGCTGGTCGCGGCGGTCTTCACTCTCTTCGTCTACCTCATCATCGACATCGTTTATTTCTTCCTCGATCCCCGCGCCGGATTGCATTGAGGATGGCGTGATGGAGAGCGTCCAGAGTTCGGCCGCGATCGACGTCTCGAGCGTTCCCACGGCGCCCGTCGCGGCTGGCGGCTGGCGCGGGGAAGCGCATTATTTCGTCTATTTCACGCGACGCCGGCCGTTGTTCATCTTCGGACTGGGGGTGGTGCTGCTGTCGCTGATCGCCGCCG
>JAICJJ010000316.1 GCA_025928535.1 Thermomicrobiales bacterium | reverse complement strand
TCGACGATGGCGTCGCGGCCGGCCCATTCGACGCGCCGGCGGAAGATCGCGCCGCCGAGCGTCGGCTGGTCGGCTTGCGGCATCTCGACCACGGTGGTGACGCCGCCCGCCGCGGCGGCGCGGCCGCCGTTGGCGAATCCTTCGTATTCGTCCGGATTCGACGGCGGCTCCTCCGGATCGTCCTGAATGAAATGGGTGTGGGCGTCGATCGCGCCGGGCAGGACGATCAGACCCGACGCGTCGATCCGCTCGTCGGCCGCGCCCGCTTCGCCCCGGCGGACGATGCCGGCGATCCGTCCGTCTTCGATCAGGATGTCCGCGTCGACCGCTCCGCCGGGGGCGACGACCGTTCCGTTTTCGACCGCGATCCGCGTCATGGCGCTCCTCGATGTCGATGCCCGAACCGTCCGGGCCGCTCGTTCCGGGCCGGCGGTTCAGCGCCGGCGCAACGACGGCGACAGCGCTTCCTGCAAGCCGTCGCCCAGCAAGTTGAAACTCATCACGGCCAGCAAGATCGCCAGCCCGGGAAAGGTCGCGAACCACCATTGATCGAGAATGTAATCCTTGCCGATCGCCACCATCGCCCCCCATTCGGGCGTCGGCGCCGGCGCGCCGCGGCCGCGGAACGACAGGCCGGCCGTCGTCAGGATCGCGTACCCAACGTCGAGGCTGACCTGGACGGTGATCGGCGTCAGGCAGTTCGGCAGAATGTGGCGCGCCAGAATCCAGGGCGTGCTCGCCCCGGACGCTCGCGCCGCTTCGACGAACGCTTCGTGTTTCAGCCGCAACGTCTGGCCGCGCACCAGGCGGGCATACCAGGGCCACCAGACGACGGCGATCGCGAGCATCGCGTTGACCAGACTCGGCCCCAGCGCGGCCGAGACGCCCATCGCCAGCACCAGCGCCGGAAAGGCGAGAAACATGTCGGTCAGGCGCATCAATGTCTCGTCGGTCGCGCCGCCGCCGTAGCCCGCGACGAGGCCGATCGTCGTGCCGACGACGATCGCGACCGAGAGGACCACCGCCGCCGCCAGCAGCGAGAGGCGCGTGCCGTAGACGACGCGGCTGAACACGTCTCGGCCGCCGTCGTCGGTGCCGAAGAGATGGGCCGCCGAGGGAGGCAGCAAGCGGTCTTTCGGCGTCAGCGCGATCGGATCGTACGGCGCGATCAACGGCGCGGCGAGGGCGATGACGATGAGCGCCAGCGCCAGCGCGGCGCCGACGAGCGCCAGCCGATTGCGGCGCAACTCGGTCCACCAGCGGCGCGTCCGCGGCGGCGCGGTCGGCAGCGCGGCGCGCGACGTGGCATCGGCGGCAACGGCGGTCATATCTCATCCCTCCCGCGGCTCAATACTCGATCCGGGGATCGAGCGCCGCATAGAGGATGTCGACCACCAGATTGGTCAGGACGTAGATGACCGAAACGACGAGCGTCACCCCCATGATCGCCGCGTAGTCGAGATTGCGGATCGCGTTGACGGCGTAGAGCCCGATGCCGGGCCAGTTGAAGACCGTTTCGACGAGAAAGTTTCCCGCCAGCAGATAGCCGACCTGCAACCCGATGACGGTCAGGACCGGAATGAAGGCGGCGCGCAAGACATGCGTCCGCAGCAGCCGTCCTTCCGGAAGCCCTTTCGCGCGGGCGGTTCGCACATAGTCGGCGTCGAGCGTTTCGAGCAGCGACGCGCGCGACATGCGGGTGACGATGGCGAGGCTGCCGATGGCGAGCGTCGCCGCCGGCAAGATCAGATGCATGACGGAGGCGCCGAAGAGCGTCGGATCGCCGGCCAGCAACGAGTCGATCAGGTAGGACCCGGTGACGCGCGGCGGCGTCAGATCGAGCGCGTCGAGGCGGCCGCCGACCGGCAGCAACGACAACTTCTTGTAGAAAAGCACTTGCAGCACCAGCCCGAGCCAGAAAACCGGCATCGAGACGCCGACGATCGCGAAGACGCGCGAAAGATGATCGACCGCGCGCCCGCGCCGGACGGCGGAGAGCATGCCGAGCGGCAAGCCGATGGCGAGGGTCAGCGCCAGCGCGGCGATCGTCAATTCGAGCGTGGCCGGCAGGAAATCCCGCAAATCGTCGAGCACCGGCCGCCGCGTCGTGATCGACAGGCCAAGATCGCCATGCAGCAAGCCGCCCATGTAGTAGGCATATTGATCGAGGATCGAGCCGTTCATGTGATAGCGCGCAGCCAGCGCGTCGACTTCCGCTTGCCGCGCGTGCGGACCCGCCAGCAGACGGGCCGGGTTGCCCGGCACGACATGGGTCAGCACGAACGTGATCACGCTCATGCCGAACAGGACGAGCGCCATCAACACCAGACGGCGGCCAATGAACCGGAGCACGCAATTCCTCGGGACGACGGCACGGCGGTCGATGCTGACCGACCGCCGCGCGCGGGGCAAACAGGCTGATCAGCCTTTCGAGAGCGCGTACCAGTCGAGGGTCTCGATGTAGAAGCCGTTGAAGACGAAACCCTTGACGTCATCCCGCATCGGCAGGCGGTAGTTCCGCTCGAAGACATAGAGGGCCGGCGCATCGTCGACGAGCAGTTGCTGCGCCTTGCCGTAGAGCGCCATGCGCTTGGTTTCGTCCGCCTCGCCCCACGCCTGGTTGATCAGATCGTCGTACGCCTTGCTGGAGTAGTACCCCCAGTTGTAGCCGGCCGTGCCTTGGGCGGCGGTGGCGAAGAGGGAAAAGAGATAGTCGTACGGCGTCTTCAGCGACGGCCACCAGACCAGCCCGAACGCATGGTCGGCCGTGTCCGGGTTCGACAGCAGCGCCGCCCAGGCGCTCGGGCTCAATTCCTGAATGTCGACTGTCACGCCGAGGTCGGCCATGTTCGCCTGGAACAATTCGCCCAGCGGCCGCTTCCATTGATAGCCGGTTTCGTAGGTGTACTTGATGGTGAAGCCGCCGTTCGGATGCCCCGCTTCGGCCAGCATCTGCTTCGCCTTGGCCGGATCGTACGTGTACTGCGTGACGTTCGGGTCGAAGCCGACAAACGTGCTCGGCAGCGGACCGCGCGCCTGCTTCGCATGTCCCCGCAGGTTGCTGTCGATGAAGGTCTTGTAGTCGAACCCGTAGGACAGCGCCTGCCGCACCTTCTTGTCGGCGGTCGGACCGTTCTTGCAGGGGAAGACGAGGTAGTACTGATTGAACGACGGCACGTTCGTGACGGTGATGCCCGATTCGCCGTCGAGTTCCTCGACCGTGTCCTCGGGCAGATAGAGCGCGATGTCGACCTGGTCCTTTTCGAGCATCAGCCGCTCGGTCGACGGCTCCTTGACGTAGGCGACGAGCGCCTTCTGCGGATGATTGCCGCTCCAGCCCTGCCAGTAATTCGGGTTTCGGCTGAAGGCGGCCTGCTGCGATTGGGCGTAGTTGTCGAGCATGAACGGCCCCGTGCCGACCATGTGGTCGCGCAGCCATCCCTGCGCCAGGTCGCCGCCTTGCTCGTTGTCCTTGATCGCTTTCGGCGAAATCATGTAGGGCGAGTACTCGCTGGCGAACGCGGAAAAGAACCCGTCGGCGTATGACTTCAACTTGATGACGACGGTCATCGGATCGGGCGTGTCGAGGCTCGCCATCGGGTCGAACACGTAGGCGATTCCCTGCTTGACTCCGATCTGCCGCTCGATCGACGCCCGCGCCGCCGCCGCGTCGAACGGCGTGCCGTCGCTGAAGGTCACGTTCGGCCGAATCTTGAAGGTGTATGTGAGGCCGTCGGGCGTGATGTCGAAACTCTCGGCGAGATGCGGCACGATCTCGAGCGAATCGCCCTTGTATTTCGCCAACGTCTCGTAGACGGCCCGCCAGAGGAGAGGCGATTGCCCATCGAACGACACGTGGGGATCGAGCGTGACCGCGTCCGCGCCGGACGCGGCGACCAGGCGGGTCGGATCGCTCGCGGCGAACGCCGATCGCGGTCGCAGCGCGGTGTCCGCCCGGGACCCGAGCAACGAACCAATGCCGAGCCCGGCGGCGCCTTGCAACGCGCGGCGGCGGCTGAGCCGGAATCGAGTCGCTTCGGGGAACTTCTCACTCATCGACGTCGGTCCTTTCCTGACGGCGGGACGTCATCGCGCCGATGCTCCTGCATCGGCAATCGTCGCGGTGGAGTCCGGAGCCGGCCGCATCGTCGCGGCGGCTCGTGCTGCTTGGCATCGGCGCGGCGGGATGATCGCAAAGCGCGACCCGCGCCGCAAGCACGCTTGGCGGTCGGCAATGCGTCCCGGCCGTCACACGTGGTAGGGGCACGGCATGCCGTGCCCTGCGGTCCGAAGGATCACGATCCCTTCGCCCGGCAACGCTTATCGGCCTGCGTCCGATCGGGCACGGCATGTGTTGCCGCGCGTAAGGTTATGCCTGCGAGCGCACACGAGGTT
>JAICJJ010000578.1 GCA_025928535.1 Thermomicrobiales bacterium | reverse complement strand
GCCGCGCCACCAGCAGGCGCGCCGCCAGATTGAGCAGCACCGTGACCCCGAACAGGATCAGCCCGATCTCGATCAAGGCCGAAGTGTGGAGCGCGTCCGACGCTTCGGCGAACTGATTGGCGATGACCGACGCCATCGTGTCGCCGAGCGCGAAGAGCGACGGGCCGATCGTGCCCCGGTTGCCGATGACCATCGTCACGGCCATCGTCTCGCCGAGCGCGCGGCCGAGCCCCAGGATCAGCGCGCCGACGATGCCGCCGCGCGCGGCCGGCAACGAGATGTCGCGCAGCACTTCCCAGCGCGTCGCCCCGAGGGCGTACGCTCCTTCCCGCGGCCCCGGCGGCAGCGCCGCCAGCACCGCCTGCGCGATCGCCGTCACCGTCGGCAAGACCATGATCGCCAGCACCAATCCGGCCGCGAGATACCCGACGCCATAGGGTGGTCCCGAGAAAAACGGCAAGAAGCCGAGCGTCTGGCCGAGCGCCGGCTGGAGCCAGGCGTGGTTGAACGGCACGAGGACGAAGAGCGCCCACAAGCCGTAGATCACGCTCGGGATCGCCGCCAGCATCTCGACCAGAAACCCGACCGGCGTCCGCAGCCAGCGGGGCGCGATGTCGTTCAGATAGAGTGCGGCGCCGACGCCGATCGGCCCGGCCAGCGCCAGCGCGAAGCAGGCCGTCAGCAGCGTGCCGAAGAGATACGGAGCCGCGCCGAAGATGCCGGCGACCGGGTCCCACTCGCTGCTGACGATGAATCGCCACCCGAATTGCTCGCGCGATGCCGCGGAGCCGAGCCAGAGTTCGATGGCGATGGCGGCGACGAGCAACAGGACGGCCGCGGCGAAGGCGGCGGCGATCCCCTCGAAGAGGCGGTCCGCCGCGCGCGACTGCGCCCACCGGGGCGGGCGCAGTCCGATCGACGCGGTTCGTTCGTGTCCGACGGGCAATCCGCCCGCGAGCGACGAATCGTTCATGGGAGTCCTACGACGCCGACGTGGCGGCCGCCGGCGACCCGGTCAGGAGCGGCTGGCCGTTGGCCGTCACCGTCCGCAACTTGGCTGCGGCGAGATCGACGACCGGCGCCGGCAGCGGCGCGTAGTCGAGGTCCGCGCCGTATTGCTGCCCGTCGTGGATCAGCCAGTCGAGCACGCCGACGAGGGCTTTGCCGCGCGCCGCGTCGCTCTGCTCGGTATAGAGCACCACCCAACTGAAGCCGGAAATCGGGTAGATCGCGGCGTCGTCGCCCGTGCAGCCGGCGATCATGACGCGCAGGTCGGCCGGCATCGACTTGGCCGCCGCATCGGCGCAGGCCGTCGCGCCGGCCGCGCTCGGGGCGACGAAACTGCCCGCCGAATTCTTGACGTTGGCCACGGCCAACTTGTTTTGCGTCGCGTAGGCGAGTTCGACGTAGCCGACGCCGCCCGGCAACTGCTTGACCTGGCCCGACACCCCTTCCGAGCCTTTGCCGCCGATGCCGACCGGCCAGTTGACCGACAAGCCGACGCCGACCTTGTCTTTCCAGTCGGAACTGACGCTGGCCAGGTACGTGGTGAAAATGTTGGTCGTGCCGGAGCCATCGCTGCGATGGACGATGGCGATCGGCAGATCCGGCAGGGTCACGCCCTGGTTGAGGGCGGCGATCTTCGGATCGTTCCAGTTCGTGATCGTGCCGAGAAAGATGTCGGTCAGGGTCGGGCCATCCAGATCGAGCGGTTTGTCGAGGCCCGGCACGTTGTAGGTGATCGCCACCGCGCCGAGCGTCACCGGAATGTGGACGATCGCGTCCGGCCCGCCCGCCGCCTGCATCTGCTCGTCGGTCATCGGCGCGTCGGTGGCGCCGAAATCGACCGTCTTTTGCGTCAACTGCTTGATGCCGGCGCCGGAGCCGACCGATTGATAATTGACGCGAACGGCCGGATTCGTTTTCGTGTACTCCGCGAACGCTTTCGAGAAGAGCGGATTGTCGAACGACGAACCCGCGCCGTTGAGCGTGATCGCGTCTTGCGCCAGCGCCCCGAACGCCGTCACCGCCGCCACCATGGCCGCGATTACCGCGGCGGCCCAGGTCCGTCGCACCCAATCAAACATCCTCGCACACCCTCCTGTCGCTGTC
>JAICJJ010000227.1 GCA_025928535.1 Thermomicrobiales bacterium | reverse complement strand
GCCTCGGTCGTGCCGGGCGGACCGGCGGCGCAAGCCGGGCTGCAGCCGGGCGACGTGATCGTCGGCTTCAACGGCACGACGCTCACCAGCCAGCACACGCTGCGCGGCGCGCTCTTCGGCGAAAAGCCGGGCGACACGGCGACGCTGACGGTGCAGCGCAACGGCGCCAGTCAGACGTTCCAGGTGACGCTCGGCGAGCGGCCGGCCGCAACCCAATAACCCGATCACCCGGGGCGGACGGGCTCCCCCTCTCCCGCCGCCCAAGTCTCCTCCCCTCCTTTCTCGCGCAAGCGGGCGTCCCGACCGGACGCCCGTTTGTGCGCTTGGACGAGTCGGGAAGTCGGGAAGTCGGGAAGTAGAGACGAACATGGTTCAGTCATCCCGAACGAAGTCGAGGAATCGCGTCGTCCTTGCGGACTGGCCGACTGGCCGACTGGCCGACTTCCCGGCCCGTCACGAGATGCCTCGACAAGCTCGGCATGACGATGGGAATCGTGCCGTCTCGTCTCGACCGCCAATTCAGACGCGAGGCAGGAGGCGGCGATCGGCACGGCAGGCCGGCCTCGGAGCCTGTGTCCTCCCCGCAAGTGGTGACCATCATCCGCCGCCGGCGGCCGGCATCGCCGCGCCCGGCGCCGCGTGCGGCGGGGGATCAGCGCTCGGTCCGAGCACGATCAGCGTCAACCGCGCCGGACCGTCGCCGGCATTGGCGATCCGGCCGCGCATCCCCGTCGACAACGCGGAGCCATCCCCGGCCGCGACCACCCCAATCGCGTCGCCAACTGGCGACGCCGGCTCCGACGCGATCAATTGCGCCGCCTCAGACGCGCTCAACTGCGCCGCGGTGCCCGCCGCGTCCGCCGCGCCCGCCGCCGCGGCCACCGGTAGGGTCGGGGCCGGGGTCGGGGCTGGAGCATGATCGGTCAGCGCCACGCCTTGGTGGCCAGCCACCAGCAGCACGCCGCCGACGCGATCCGGGGCCACGGTTTGCCCTGGCGCCAAGACGAGGGCTGCGATGCGCAACGTGGTCGATGCCGTCGGACCGCGATCGAATCCTTGCGCCAGCCAGGTCGCTGTGACCCCGGTCGTGCCAATCGGCTGGCCGTCGATGCCGGGGAAATACAGATCGAGCAGCGGCGACGCCGGGGGCGCCGTCGCCAACCCCGCCAGCGGCGTCAGCGCGACGCCGAGCAGGACGGCGGCCTCCGCCGTGTCATTGCGCACGGCATGACGGACGCCACCGGGAATGAGCGCCGCATCGCCCGGTTGGAGCGTCAGCGTCGTCGGCGCGGTGGTCGGGCGCCAGCCAGCATCCGGGGTCGCGGCGCGGACCACCTGGACCGGTCCCTCCGCCCGCACCGTCAGCACTCCGAGTTGCGGCAGCAGCAGGTGCGGTCCCGGGCCGACCAGATCGGTCAGGGCGGCACGTGGCGGCAGGGCGAAGCGGACGAGGCTCGCCTCCATGGGGCCAGCGACCAGCGGCAGCGGCAACGGCGGCAACGCCTGCGGCAATGATTGCGGATCGAGGCCCGGCCAGTAGTCGACGATGCGGTCCTGCGCGAGGCGAAAGCGCTCGGTAATGGGATGCGAGGCGGTTGGGCCGAGGACGACCAGATCAGGCCACGGCGAGGCCGGGACGATCGGCTCCAGAGTCGCCGCGGCCTGATCGCCGTCGACGAGGAGCGTCGCCAGCGCCAGGCGCAGCCTGGACGAACGTTGCCCCAGCGTCCGCCAATAGTCCAACAGCGCCGGTTGGCCCGTGAGGAGCCGACCATCCGGCAGATGGACGACGACCGCGGGGGAGGCAAGATTTGTCAGGTTCGCGCCGTCGTCCCCCTCCAGGAGCGTGTTGATTCGGGTGTAGAAGGCGCGCACGAGCGTCGGCGCCGCCGATGGCGCGGACGTCGCCGACAGCAGGGCGCTGCCCGGGGTGAGGACGAGGGCCAGCAACGCCAGCGCGGTCAGGCTCGTCAAGACGATCGTCGCGGCGTGAACCGCGCGCCTTGGCGCCCGCCAATCGGCTCCGCTCGGGGCGCAGCGGCATGCCGCCGTCATGACGCGGCCGGCGCGAGCGTCAATATGTAGACGTCGCGCGATGTAGCGTCCTGGTTGCGCGTGGTCCCGTCGTGCGCTACTGCCAGATAGCCGAACGGCGGATCGACGAGCCCGATCGCCGTCAATGCCGGCGGCGGCGGCGGCGCATAGGTCTCCTGCGGCCGCAGCGTCCGCCGCTCGAGCGTGACGCGGACCGGCGCCGCTGGCATCGTCCCGATCGCGATCGGTCCCAAATCCTCTTCGCCCACCGCTCGCCCATTGCCGATCAAGGCGTTGCCGACCAACCAGAGGATCGTCGCAGGCGTTTTGCCGGCATTGCGCAGCTCGATCGTCGTGCCATCCGGCAGCCATCCGGCGTCCCCCGCGGCGATGGACACGTCGCCATTCGGAGCGGAACTGGTCGCCGTCGGTCCGGCGAGGCCGGAGCCGAGGTTGATCGGTGGCTGGGCGCCGCTGACGAGTTGGGCGGTGATGGTCCCGGTTTCGACGTAGAAGAGATCGGCGCCGCCGGGCTGGCTTTGATGGCGCTGCATGCCGCCCGGCGCCAAGCGCGTCCGATACAAGGCGACCACGGAGACGGTCGGGTCGAAGGGGAACGCCGGCAGCGTCAGCCGCAGGAGCGGCGTCGGCATGCTTGACCCGGCGGGGATAGCGGGACTGGACGCATGGTCCATCGCGGCGCGCAGCGCGAGACTGCCGACGCCGAGCGTGAGGAGGAGCAACGCGGCCGCCGCCGCCTGACCGACGAGCCACGATCGGGCGGCCGGCCACCAGCGGCGGGAGGCGTTGCCTTCGTCGCCGGGATGGTTCGCCTCGCTGGCGACCCGCCGCGGGCCGCCCCGTTCCAAAGGCGCATGCCCGTCGTGGGAGGTCGCCAAGTACGACTGCAAGGCTGCATCGACCCGCTCCCGCGCGGCCTTGGGCGGCGCGCTCTGGCGCATGGCCTGCAATCGGCGCAGCGTCGCCACGTCCACCGGATCCAAGTCGTTCGCGGCCGCGTCGTTCGCCGTGTCGCCGGAATCGACCAAGGCGTTCCAGAAGCGATTGAGGGCGTCGTCGGCCGGTCGTTCCTCACCCATGAGCTTCCCCTGCGGGCGCGCGGCTGACTCCGAGCCAGCCGCGCAACTGGGCGACCGCGCGCGATTGCGCCGTGCGCACCGCCCCTTCGCGCTTGCCGAGCACCCCGGCGATTTCCCGATCGGTCAGGCCGGCCAGACGCAGTTCGCACACCTGCCGCCGCTCAGACGGCAGTGCTGCCAGCAAGCGGCGAAGCCGGTCATGGTCATCCGCGGCAACGGCGAGATCTTCCGGCGACGGCGCCGTATCGATCACCAAGGTGGCGTCCATGAGCGATCGGTGCGGCGGGCGTCGCCGGCGCGTGCTGACTTCGTTGTGGGCAATGCGAAAGAGCCAAGGCCGGAACGAGTCTCCCTGGTCGACGAAGCGAGGCAGCGCGGTGAAGGCGTTGACGAAGACCTGCTGCGCCGCATCGGCCGCCTCCTCCCAGTCGCCCAGCCGATAGAAGCAGTAGCGAAGCACGTCGTCCCGATAGCGGGCATAGAGTGGCGCGAAGGCGGCGGGCGCGCACTGGGCCGCCGCCACCAACGGCGCGTCCGTGGGATGCGGACTGGACGCGCTCGCTGGCTCGGAAGGGAGGCGCCGGACGTCCATGTCGGTCGTCCCCTGCATCGTGATCGCGATCCGTCTCGCAAAAAAGAACCGGGAACAGTCCGAAATGTTACAGTCCGGCGCGGCCAATTCATGGACGTGGGCGTCATCGCCGGGCGGCGCGGCGACACGCAATCAGGCGGCGTGGCGGTCGCACCTACCGCCGGTCTCGAGACACCGTCGATTGCTCGGATCGTCGGCGCATCAGAGGCGCGGTCACTTGTCGCAAAACTCGTCCCGAATACGGCGTACGGACACCCGGAGCATCGATTGGGCTTCGAGACGACCGCTTGCCAGACTGCTCCGTCATCGACGTGGCGGGGCGTCAGCGGATCGGCGGGCGTTCTGACGGACTCACGATGCATGCCCCTTCATCAATCCGCCGGCCGTGGGGCTGGCGGCGAGACGCCTGGGTTGCCTGGCGCCGGTCACGGCCGACCTCCCATCGTTCCCGGGTTCGAGCATCCACTCCGGCGGCGGGATGCGCCGCAGGTCGTAGACGCGCGCGACTTCGACGCCGTCGATGCGCACGGTGTAGATCGGGGTGAAGCGCGCGAGATAGGGAACGACGCCGCCGAAGGTGTTCCGATTCCATTCGAGGATGTAGGTCACGGCGTAGTCGGTTTCGGCCCATTCCTGACGTCCCTCGGCGTTCGCCTCCATCGCCAGCGATCCGGTCGTGACAGTCGGCGGGAAGAAGTAATGCAGCACCGTCGGCTGAATCGATGTCCGGACGACGGCGGCATCGCCGCCCGGCTGCGAGCGGATGTACCGGGCCGCCTGGTCGATTCCTTCGCCCCAGCCGAGCATGAGGATCTGGTCGGCGGCGCGGGCCCCGCCGAAGAGGGGGTTGTCGTAGGCGAGGAAATAGGGTCGCTGCGCGACCGCGAGCGCGACCTGGCCGACCACGAGGCTCGCGACCGCCGCTCCGGCGATCACTCGCCGCGGAACGCCCCGCCTTGGCCAGAGCAGCCGCGTCGCGCCGACGATGCCGATCGCCGCGAAGAGGTCGAAAAAAAGAAAATCGGGCAGGATGTAGCGGTCGAATTTCCGCATGCCGACCGCCATTCCGATCGAGTAGACCGCCACGAAGATGGACAGCACACCGATCGAGCGCCGGGCGCGGGCCGGCACGATTGCGGCGATCCGACCCAAAACGGCGATGGCGAAGATCGCGACACCGACCAAGGTGAACGGCGTGATCTTGTAGAGCGCCACGAAGACGTAGAACAACGGGCCCGGATCGCCCGCGATCGTCTTCCCGGCGAAGTAGAGCCCATAGGGGTGGGGGGTGGTCGCCGCTTGTCGCCATGCGCCCAGCGTCGCGCCGAGCGTCGCGATGGGCGCGACCCAGAGCGCCGGCCAGAGCGCGAATGTGGTCGCCAGACTGGCGGCGAGCGCCACACCCGCCTGCTTGCCGGCGGCGCGTGCCGCCGCCTTCCAGTGCTGCGCGCCGAGACCGCGACGCGAAATGGCGCCGAACGCAATGACCAGCAGCATGATCGGAAGCAGGACCAGGCCGGTGAGACGGGTGAGCCAGCAGACCGCCGCGAGCGCGCCCGCGAGCGCCCACCGCGCGCTCCGCGTCCGCTCCCGATCGGCGTCGGCGATCGCCAGCATCGCGGCGAAGGCGGTGATGCCGGTGAAGCCGTCGACGTGGAGCAACTGGTCGTGGGCAATCAGAAACGGATCGAAACTGATGAACGCCGCGGCCAGCGCCGTGACGGCCAGCCCGAACAGGCGCCACAGCAGCCAGAGCGCGATCAGATAGACGACTGCCTGCAAGGCGATCTTGGCCGCTCGCGCCGCGACCAGCACGGCGAGGGGATCGCCGCCCGCCGCGCGGATCG
>JAICJJ010000550.1 GCA_025928535.1 Thermomicrobiales bacterium | reverse complement strand
GCTTTCGGCCGCTTCCGCAGCCGCAAGGTGAAGCCGATGTTGTCGGCGACCGACATGTGCGGATAGAGCGCGTATTGCTGGAAGACCATCGCCACGTCGCGCTCGAACGGCGTCAGGTCATTCACGCGCCGCCGGTCGAGAATAATGTCGCCCGCCGTCGCTTCTTCCAGCCCGGCGATCAGATTGAGGGTCGTCGATTTGCCGCAGCCGGACGGCCCCAGCAGCGTGACGAATTCGCGGTCGGCGATCCGCAGATCGAGCTGCGGCAGCACCTCGACCGCGCCGAACCGCTTGACGATGCCGCGCAACTCGACGTCAGCCACGATGCGCCTCGCCGGCGACGCCGGCCCGGATGGGCGGGTCGCGCTGTCCTTCGCTCTGTCCGTCGTCGCCGGAAGCGGATGCGTGCGGGTCGGAGGGCACGCGGCGATCGAGGCGGAAAACGTCCGGCCGGGAATAGTGGCCGACTGGATCGAAATCGAATTTGGCGGCCGCCAGACAGGTCAGATCGATTTCGGCCGTCAGAATCCCTTCTTCGTCCCAGAGCGGCCCGGCCAGATAGTCGCCCAAAGGGCCGACGATGGCGCTGCCGCCCCGACACATTGTCGATGGCTGGGCGTCGAGTTCGGCCAGCGACGCCGGATCGAGATCGGCCGGATAGGCGGCGCGGGCGACGAATTGGTTGCCGGCGAGGACGAAGCACCGCCCTTCGAGCGCGATATGGCGAATCGTCGCCTGCCACGAATCGCGGGCGTCGGCGGTCGGCGCCAGATAGAGTTCGACGCCCTGCGCGTAGAGCGCGGCGCGGGCGAGCGGCATGTAGTTTTCCCAGCAGATCAACCCGCCGACGTTTCCCAGCGGCGTCGGCACGGTCGTGACTGACGAGCCGTCGCCTTCCCCCCAGACGAGCCGTTCGCTGGCGGTCGGCTTCATCTTGCGATGGTGGAGCAGGATGCGACCGTCCGGTCCGAACAGCAGCAACGTGCAATAGAGCGTGCCGCGGCTGACCCGATCGCGCTCGGTGACGCCGATGGCGAGATGGATGCCGAGTTCGCGCGCCGTCGCGCCGAGCCGCGCCGTTTCGGGTCCGGGAACCTCGACCGCCGCCGCGGCGTAGCGGGCAAAGAGGGCGCGCCCCGCCGCCGTCCGATTGCCGACGACCGCCCCGAACGAAAGGCCGCGCGGATAGGCCGGGATGAACGATTCTGGAAAGAGGACCAACGCCGCGCCCTGGCGGGCCGCTTCCCGCGCCAGCCCGACCGCCTTTTCGACCGTCGCCGTCCGGTCGAACACCACCGGCGTCGCCTGCACGACCGCGACGGTCGTGGGGGCGAGCGGCCGGCGACGACGATCAGGCGCCGCCTCGTGTTCCGATCGCCCATTGTTCGCTGGACTCACGCCGGTCATGGCGTCGCTCCTCATGTCGCCGTCCGTTCCTGGACGCATCGTATCGTCGCTCGCCTCATCCCTTGATCGCCCCTTCCGCGAAGCCGAGCAGGATGACGCGGCGGAAGATGACGGCGAGCAGCACGACCGGAACGCAGGCGAGGGCGGCCGCGGCGAGCATCTGTCCGACCTGCGTCTGGTATTGGCCGGAAAATTCCGAGATCGCGATCGGAACCGTCTTGGTCTGGGTGCGCGTCAGAATCACGGCGAAGAGAAATTCGTTCCACGATTCGATGAAGGCGAAGATCGCCGCCGCGAAGAGGGGCGGCAGCGAAATCGGCAAGACGATCAGCCGAAAGGTCTGCAGCACGCTCGCGCCGTCGATCGCCGCCGCTTTTTCCAGCGCCGGCGGGATCGCTTCGAAAAATCCTTTCAGAATCCAGATCGCCACCGGCAAGACGAACGAAAGATAGACGACGACCAGCCCCGGATAGGTGTCGATCAAGCCGAGGCGGCTGAGGACGATGAACAGCGGGATGACGATGACGATGCCGGGAAACATCTGCGTCGCCAGCACCAGCAAGGCGATCCGGTTGCCGCCCGGCACGCCGAGCCGCGCCAGCGCGTAGGCGGCCGCCGCCCCCAGCGCCAGCGCGATCAGCGTCGTGCTGAGCGAAACGATCGTCGAATTGACCAACGCCGGCACGAGCCCTTGTCCCGTCGCCAGCACCTTGGCGTAGTTGCCGGCGGTCCACATCTCCGGCCGCAGATCGGGCGGCCGCGAGGTCAGCGCCCGCTGCCGCAAGAAGCTGGAAACGATCATCCAGACGATCGGCGCCAGCGTCCAGACCGTGAAGACGGCCAGCCCGACCCGCACCCCCCAATCCCCAAGCGCCCGTCGCATCCGCCGCGCCTGGGGCGATGGCAGCACCGTCTCCACCTCGAACAAGAACGGATTCCTCCT
>JAICJJ010000646.1 GCA_025928535.1 Thermomicrobiales bacterium | reverse complement strand
CATCGAAGCGGGTGGGGTCCATGGCAGGCCTCCTGGCTGCACGCGCGAACGACGGCTTCGGCCAGGAGCGCCAATCCCACCCGCTGCGTGGCGCCGCATCCCACGCCGACGCAACGAACTTGGAGTCGAAGGCCCGCCCACTATCTCGCCGGAGCGGCGCAGTGTCAATACAGGCGTTCCCTCGTTCCCTCGACGTCCCGTCTCAGGCGACCTCGCGGCGGCTGGCCTCGTATACTTTGCAGATTGAGTCATTGGTCGTTCCGCGCCCAGCGCGGCGCTCACGAAGGTCAGTCGATGCGCACCCTCTTCACCAAACTCTTCGGCGATCCCAACGAATTCTCGATCAAGTCGTTCCTGCCGATCGTCGATGACGTCAACGCCCTCGAAGACGAGATGCGGGCGATGTCCGATCTCGACCTGAAATTGCTCGCCGACGAATTCCGGGAACGGCTCGACGCGGGCGAAACGCTCGACGACATCATGGCCGAATCGTTCGCCGCCACCCGCGAGGTGGCGCGCCGGACGATCGGCCAGCGTCACTACGACGTCCAGTTGATCGGCGGCGCGGTGCTCCATTCCGGCAAGATCGCCGAGATGAAGACCGGCGAAGGCAAGACGCTGACGGCCACGCTGGCGGTCGCCCTGAACGCGCTGTCCGGCCGCGGCGTCCACGTCGTGACCGTCAACGACTATCTCGCCAAGCGCGACGCGCAATGGATGGGGCAGGTCTATTTCGCGCTCGGCCTCAGCGTCGCCAGCATTCAGCATGAAGAAGCGTTTCTCTACGATCCCGATTGGGAAGGGCCGGACGAACGGCTGCGGCATCTGCGGCCGGTCGAACGGGCCGAGGCGTATCAGGCCGACATCACCTACGGCACCAACAACGAATTCGGCTTCGACTATCTGCGCGACAACATGGTTTCCGAAGCGCCCCGCTGCGTGCAGCGCGAACTCGCCTACGCCATCGTCGACGAAGTCGACAACATTCTGATCGACGAAGCGCGGACGCCGCTGATCATTTCCGGGCAAGCCGAGCAGGCGACCGACCGCTACTATCAGTTCGCCCAGATCGTGCGCCAGTTGCGGGCCGGCAAGGATTACGAAGTCGAACTCAAGCACAAGGCGGCGACGCTGACCGACGACGGCATCGACCGGGTCGAGCAACTGGCCGGCATTCCGACAGGCGAAAGCATCTTCGACGAACGCTACATCGATCTGACGCACTATCTGGAACAGGCGCTCAAGGCGCACGCGATCTTCCAACTCGACCGCGACTACATCGTTCGCGACGGCGAAGTGATCATCGTCGACGAATTCACCGGCCGCATGATGCTCGGCCGGCGCTATTCGGAAGGGTTGCATCAAGCGATCGAAGCGAAAGAAGGCGTCCGCGTGCGGCGGCAAAACGTGACGCTGGCGACGATCACGTTCCAGAACTATTTCCGGATGTACGACAAACTCGCCGGCATGACCGGCACCGCCAAGGAGGAAGCCTAAGAAT
>JAICJJ010000481.1 GCA_025928535.1 Thermomicrobiales bacterium | reverse complement strand
GTCCGAGATAGTTGTGGACGTGGTCGGCCGGCGCATTGCGCGGGTCGCCGGCGTCAACGACCAGCACCCGGCGGCGCATCCGCGCCAACGCCAGCGCGCCGCTCAACCCGGCGGGGCCGCCGCCGATAACCACCACATCGTATCGATTGCTCACTCGATTTTCCCTCCTCGGTTGATAATGTAACAAAAATTACTACATTCATGAGCGGGTCGTCAAGGGCGGCTCGCGGTCCCCGTTGGACGCTGCGGTCCGCCGTTCACTCGATGGCGCTGAGCAGACTGTCCGTACAGACGCAAAAACGACGGCATGACCCGAAAAATGGTATACTTTGCCACGTAAAATCTCGTCGCATCACGCCATTCCGGAAGGGTGTCACACGGTGGAAATCGGAAACGTTCGGCTGGCGAGCATCGAAAACGAGATGCGCCAGTCGTATCTCGACTATGCCATGAGCGTCATCGTCCAGCGTGCCTTGCCCGACGCGCGGGATGGCCTCAAGCCAGTCCATCGTCGTGTGCTTTACGCGATGGCCGAAATGGGCATGCGCTCCAACAGCCGCTACCGCAAGAGCGCCGGCATCGTCGGCGAAGTGCTCAAGAGTTACCACCCGCATGGCGACACCGCCGTCTATGACACCCTGGTCCGCATGGCGCAGGATTTCAACCTCCGCTATCCCCTTGTCGACGGCCAGGGCAACTTCGGCTCGGTCGACGGCGACGGCGCCGCGGCGATGCGCTACACCGAATCGCGCCTCGCCGCCATCGCCGACGAACTGCTCGCCGACATCGACAAGCAAACGGTCGATTTTCGGCCGAATTACGACGCCTCGACCGAAGAGCCGTCCGTCTTGCCAGCGCGTTTGCCGAATCTGCTGCTCAACGGCAGCGCCGGCATCGCCGTCGGCATGGCGACCAACATTCCGCCGCACAACCTGAATGAAATCTGCGACGCCATCGCTTTCCTGATCGACAACCCGGAAGCGGGCGTCGACGAATTGATGGAAATCGTCAAGGGGCCGGACTTTCCGACCGGCGGCACGATCCTCGGCCGCGAAGGAATCAAGTCGGCCTACGCCACCGGGCGCGGCCGCGTCGTCATCCGGGCCAAGGTCTTTGTCGAAGAATCGACGCGCGGCGGCCGTTATCAGATCGTCGTCACCGAATTGCCCTATCAGGTCAACAAGGCCGCCCTGCTGGAGCGGATCGCGGAACTGGTCAAGGACGGCAAGATCGACGGCATCAGCGACCTGCGCGACGAGTCGGACCGCTCCGGCATGCGGGCCGTGATCGAATTGAAGCGCGACGCCCAGCCGATGAAGGTGCTGAACAACCTGTTCAAGCACACCGCCTTGCAGCAATCGTTCGGCGTCAACATGCTCGCGCTGGTCGAAAACGGCACGCAGCCGCGGGTGCTGACGCTGAAACGCGCCCTGCAGGAATACATCAACCACCGGCAAATCGTCATCACGCGCCGGACCGCCTACGAACTGGAGCGGGCGCGCCGCCGGGCCCATGTCCTCGAAGGGCTCAAGATCGCGCTCGACCAGATCGACGCCGTGATCGCGACGATCCGCAAATCGCGCACGACCGACACCGCGCGCAAGAACCTGATCGACGAATTCAAACTGACCGAGATTCAGGCGAACGCGATCCTCGACATGCGGCTGGCGCGCCTCGCCGCCCTCGAACGACGCAAGATCGAAGACGAGTTGAAAGAGGTTCGGGCCGAAATCAAGCGCCTCGAAACCTTGCTCGCCGATCCGAAACTGATCCTCGGGGTGATCCGCGACGACATGACGCACCTCAAGGAAAAGTATGGCGACGAGCGGCGAACCGAAATTCGCGACACCTCCGGCATCATCACCGAAGAAGACCTGATTCCGGAAATCGACGTGCTCGTCACGCTGACCACCCGCGGCTATGTCAAGCGGAGCGCCGACGGTTCGTTCCGGACGCAGCATCGCGGCGGCAAGGGGATCACCGGCGTCACGATGCGGGAAGAAGACGGCGTCCACATCATCTTGCACGCGAACACGATGGACTCGCTCCTCGTCTTCACGAACCGGGGCAAGGTCTATCAACTCAAGGTGCACGAACTGCCTGACTCCGGTCGGACCGCCAAAGGCATGCCGATCGTCAACCTGATCAACATGCAGCCCGACGAATCGGTGACCACGCTCTTGCGGGTCAAGGATTTTTCCAGCGCCAGTTATCTCTTCTTCACCACCCGGCTCGGCCGGGTCAAGCGGACGGCGCTTAGCCAGTTCCAGTCGGTTCGTTCGTCCGGCCTGATCGCGATCGGCCTCGATCCCGGCGACGAACTCGCCTGGGTTCGGATGACCGGCGGCGACAATCGCGTCGTGCTCGTCACCGAACGTGGCCAGGCGATCCAGTTCGAAGAAAGCGACGTCCGTCCGATGGGACGGCCTGCCGCCGGCGTCATCGGCATTCGGCTCGAACCGCGCGACCGGGTGATCGCCTCAGCCATCGTCAAGCCGGGCAACGACCTGCTCGTGATGGGCTCGCGCGGCCTCGGCAAGCGCTCGAAAGTCGATCAGTATCGGGTGACCGGGCGAGGCGGCAAAGGCGTGACCGCCATGCGCCTGACGCCCAAGACCGGCCACATCATTGCCGCCGCGATGGTCAATTCGGATCAGGAAGTCGTGATGATGAGCAGCGCCGGCAAGGTGATCCGCATTCCGGCGTCCCAGATTCCGTGCATCGGCCGAGCGACACAAGGCGTGACGCTGATGCGCATCGATCCCGACGAAGTGGTCGTCGCGATGACGATCGCCGATGTCCGGGAGGAACCGAACGGCAACGGTTTGATCGACCTCAACG
>JAICJJ010000290.1 GCA_025928535.1 Thermomicrobiales bacterium | reverse complement strand
GGTCGGCCCAGAACTCGAGCATGCCGCGCGGCGCGACGACGGCCCCCGGAATGACGCCGATTCGCGCCCGCTCTTCCGGCTCGCGGATGTCCACGAGGACCGGGTTCCCCTGCTCGCGTTCCTGCGCCACCTGATCGACCGAGAGGTTTTCGATGCGCCCCTTGGCGTCGGCGACCATCTGCGCGGCGGTCCTGGCCATCGCTGTCTCCTCGTCGTTTGGCTCCGCCCCGCGCCAACTGACCGGGCTGCGGCGGCCAAGTGAACCGGGGCCGGCGTTGGACGCCGGCCCCGGTCGCGAGCATAGCAGGTTTGCGGTCCGCGTCTAGTACGCGCCGTACCGTGGGCGCGCTGGCCGCCGCTCGGCGAAGCATTCGCGGCAGTAGACCGGCTTGTCGCTGCTCGGCTGGAACGGCACTTCCGTCTCCTTGCCGCAGGCCGAGCAGACGGCCGGGTACATCTGGCGCGGGCCGGACGAATATCCGCCGCTGCGCGAGCCGCCGCCATAGCCGCCTCCGCCGCCATAGCCGCCGCTATCGCCGTAACTGCCGCCGCCGGAGGCGCGCTGCGCTTTCCGCTCGGCGCGGCAGGCCGGGCAACGCTGGGGCTCGGAGTACCCGCGCTCCTGATAAAACGCCTGTTCTCCAGCCGTGAACGTGAACGGTTGGCCGCAATCGCGGCAGGTCAAAGTCCGATCGCTCATTCCGACGACGCCTCTCTTCGCCACGGCGCTGCGGGCAAAAACGAAACTTTGGGTCGAACCCAAACGGCTCCGCCGGAACGGGACTCGTCAGCGACGCGAAAACGGCGTCAGATCGAGCGGGATCCGAAGAAATCGTTCAAGTCGCTGGAGTCTAGCATATGCCGCGCGCCGGTCGGCTACCCCCGACCGCTCGTCGCCACCGTGTCGCGGATCTTCTGCTCCTGTTCCCGCAATTCCGGGGTGAACGCCTCGCCGAAATCGGCGTCTTCGAACACCTGCCGGATTTCGATTTCCGTCCCGCCGTCGAATGGCGCCCGCTTGAGCCAGGCCAGCGCGTCGTCCCAGGAGGGCGCTTCCCAGAGCCAGAACCCGGCGAGCAGTTCCTTGGTTTCGGGGAACGGGCCGTCGGTCACGACCCGTTGCTTGCCGTCGAACCGCACCCGCTTTCCGTTCGCGCTCGGGTGCAGCCCTTCGCCCGCCAGCATCACGCCGGCCTTGGCCAGTTCTTCGTTGTAGGCGCCCATCGCCGTCAGCATCTCGGTGGTCGGCATGACGCCCGCCTCGGAGTCTTCGTTCGCCTTCACCAGCACCATGAACCGCATCGTCGTCTCCTTCTCCGCCGCAGGGCCGGACCGTTTCCGGCGTCTCGCCTATGATCGAACGGGCGGGCGCGAAATCGACAGGGCGCCCGCGGACGATCGGCGCGACGATCCGCCAGGGAGAGGATGATGCGCGATTGGGAAGCGTTCAACCGGGGCGTCGTCGAGCATTTCCGCGCCCACGGCGGAGTCGGGCCGGGGGGGTGGGCCGGCCGGCCCTTGCTCGTCCTGACCACGACCGGGGCCAAATCCGGCCAACCGCGCTCGACGCCGTTGCTCTACTCCACCGACGGCGACCGCTTCGTCGTGATCGCCTCGAAAGGCGGCGAGCCGACCAACCCCGACTGGTATCACAACCTGCTCGCCCACCCAGACGCGACGGTCGAAGTCGGCGGCGGACGCTTTCCGGTCCGGGCGTCGATCGCCGAAGGGGCGGAACGGCGACGATTGTTCGACCAGCAGGCGGCGCTGATGCCCTTTTTCGCCGACTACGAACGAACGACGCCGCGCGAGATTCCGGTCGTCGTGCTGACGCGCCTCGATCGCGCGGGCGTCGCGCGTCAGCCTGGGACGTGAACGGAATCGACGCTCGGCATGCGCCGCGGCCTACGCCGCCGGGGCCCCGGGATGCGTCGGGTGCGCGGCAATGTTTTGCGG
Organism: Thermomicrobiales bacterium; assembly: GCA_025928535.1. Lineage (GTDB taxonomy): Bacteria > Chloroflexota > Chloroflexia > Thermomicrobiales > UBA6265 > JAICJJ01. The sequence continues at coordinate 2,787 of JAICJJ010000290.1, read as the reverse complement.
CGTGCTTCTGGTAGGGGCACGGCATGCCGTGCCCGGTGGCTCGGAGATCCACAACCGGGTCAACCCGCCACGACCGGGTTGGCCACCCTCGGTTATCGGCCTGCGGCCGATCGGGCACGGCATGCCGTGCCCCTACCACCCCTCCTGCGCAAAACTCTGCCGCGCATCCGGATGCGTCCGCAAGCGCGGCAGATAGTGCCGGCCGAAGACCTCGGCGACCAACGCCCGACGACTGTGAACGCCAGTCTTGTCGAAGACGGCTTTCAGATGCTGCTGCACGGTGAGCGCCGCGATCGAGAGGTTGGCGGCGATTTCGTTCGTCGAATGCCCTTGCAGCACCAGTTGGGCGACCTGCGCCTCGCGGTCGGTCAAGCCATAGGCCTGCAACACCAGCGGCGCGACCTCCGTCGGCGTCGCCGGCTCCAGAATCACGGCGATCTGCCCGCCGCCGGGGCCGGACAACCGCGACGCATGCAGCGCCAGCCATTGCCCGGAGCGGGTTTGGGCGCGAGTCCGCTGCAGCGGACACGCGCCTCCGGCCGACCGCTCCAGCACCAGGAGCCGCCCCGCCACGGCGAGGACGGCTTGCGGCGGTTCGGCGCGGCGCGGCCAGTCGCTCAATTCGGCCAGCCACCGCTCCGCCGGCGCCGTCGCGGCGGCGATCGAAAGATCGTCGTTCAGCACCACCAGGCCGGGCGCATCCGGCATCGGGTCGTCGCTTGCGTGCTCGATCCGCAGGGCGGTGCGCAGACCGACCGCCAGATGCGGCGCGACGCGTTCGAGCACCGCGGCTTCGGCGGGGGTGAAGGGAGCGCCGGTCACATCCCGATGGAGGCAGATCACGCCCCAGGTGACGGAGCCGACCCGCAGCGCCGCCCGCAGTTCGTCGCCGAGGCCGATGGGAGCCAGAATCTCGCGATAGCGCCGGCTCGCCTCCGGCGCGTCGCGCGTCGCCGCGTACAGACTCTGGACAGGGCGCGCGGCGTGCGCGAGGTGGACGAACTTGTTGACGTCGTCTTGCAGGAATTCGTTGGCCAGAAACGCGGGCGTGACGAACTCGGGAATTTCTTCGACGACCGAGCCGGTGAAGAGCAGCGTCGCCGGATCGACCGTCGCCCAGAAAGCCGCGTCCACCGGGACAGCGGCGCGCAGCCGCCGCAGCGCCTCGATCCGCAGCGCGCGGGCATCGAGCCCGGCGTAGGCAAGGCGCACGATCGCCTGCTCGGTTCGCCGCATCGCGAGGCTGTGGTCCATCGGCGCCTCCCGCTGACGCGGCCAGTGTAGCGGCGCGGCGTGGCGGAAGAAATACCAGATCGGTGGTATGGACCGCGCCCCACCGCGAGTCCATCGTGGTCGGCAACGAGCGGCGGGAGCCGCTTCGTCGCGCCGAGCAGGAGGATTTCTCATGACAATCACGACGCAGGCCGAAGCGCAGAAGGCGGTGGTGACGCGATTCGTCGAGGAGTTCTGGACCCGGGGCAATCTGGACGCCGCCGACGAGTTGATGACCCACGACGCCGTCATCCACGAACCGGTGGCGGGAACGCCCGAGGATTTGAAGGCCGTCGCCATCGCGATTCGGAGCGCGTTCCCCGACTGGCGCTCCGAGGTCGAGGAGATGCTGGTGGACGGGGATCGGGTCGTCGAACGATGGACGGGCCACGGCACGCATCGCGGCGCGTTCCAGGGCATCGCGCCGACGGGAAAGCGGGTCGCGGTCCCGGGGGTCGTCTTCTATCGCATCGCTGACGGCAAGATCGCCGAATTCCGGGGTCAGTTCGACCGCATGAGCCTGTTGCAGCAATTGGGCGTCGTCCCGGGCGCGTCCACCCCGGACTCATAGACGCCGCCCGGTCCAGCCGGTTGTTCGGCGCGGCGGAGCCGATCCGCCGCGCCGTTCAACGCGCGATGCGCGAGGCCGATCGTGCGTCGGCGCTCATTCCGGAAAGACGGCCGGCTCCAGTTCGTCGAGCAGATCGTTGAAAAAGTCGAGCACCGCCCGCTCTCGCATCAGCGCGTCGAGCAACAGCGGTTCGACCCAGACGATGACGTCGGGATCGTCGCTCAACTCCAGCGCCTGCTCGGCGTCTGCCGAAAAGACGAGTTTGGCGGGAATGCCGCCGTCGTCGAGCGTGTCGTCGAGCGTTTCGATCATGTACGGCTTGCCCTCGCGGGCAAACGACGTGTAGAGCGTCCGGTAATGGGCGAGCCGGCTGCGGGCGCGCACCAATTCATAGGCGAAGACGCGGGTCTGCGTCTCGTCGTCGAAGCCACGCCGCTGGGGGTCTTCGGACGTTCCGAACTTGGCCAGCACCTCGGCGTCAGAAAGAAGCTCAACCGGCTGGTAGGTGTCCATGGGCCGCCTCCGCGCGCAGTTCGCCAAATCGCAGGGGCGCAAAAGCAAGAACGCTGCCAGTCGCCGGCGACCTTGGCGCAATCAACCGCCGCGTCCGGCCCGAATCCGCTGGGCGGCGGCGGCGAGCGCCGCGGCCGCGCCAGCCAGCGCGACCGGTGTCCAATCCGGACTGCCCGACATCCGCCCGGCGCCGGTGTTTGGCAACTGGATCGGCTTGCCGGATGAGCCGCCGGTCGAACCGCCGGTCGAGCCATTCCCGCCGCATTGGCCGCTCGGACAGCCGCAAACCCCTTCGAAGCAGGTTTGCCCGGCCGGGCAGGCGTTGCCGCAGACGCCGCAGTTGGCGTTGTCGCAGCAGGTCGCCACGCAGACGCCGTTGCAGTTGGCCTCGCCTTCGGCGCAACAGAGGCCGCTCGGACAATCGCAGACGC
>JAICJJ010000276.1 GCA_025928535.1 Thermomicrobiales bacterium | reverse complement strand
TCGCCGGGAACGAGGATCGCCTGGCACCCCGCGTCACGCACGACGCGCGCCGTCTCGTTGGCGTCGTCGTCTTCGTTGAGATAGGCGATGAGGACGTCGGCGCCCTCGCGGGCGAAGGCGAGCGCGACGGCGCGGCCGATGCCGCTGTCAGCGCCGGTGATGAGGGCGGCTTTGCCGCGCAAGCGATCGTGGCCCTGGTACGAGTCCTCGCCGAAATCGGGGCGCGGCGTCATGTCCGCTTCGCGGCCGGGCGGCGCGAGCGGCGATTGCGGAAAGGGCGGCTGCGGGCCGCGCTGGCGCGGATCGTCGGTCAGAACATCGGCGGGCATGGCGAACTCCTGCTGAATGAATGCGAACTGTCAGGTTTTGGGCGGCGCGCGGCGGCCGCTCCGTGCGCGGTCACGATGCCGCGGGCGCGTGCGGTCGGCTGTGGATGATCAGCCGCCAACCGATCAGGAGCATGGCCGCGCCCCAGACCAGGAAGGCGAGATCCCACCAGACCCACTGGCCGCGCGGCACGGTTTCATTGACGTGGTGCACGCCGAGCAGTTCGTGGTCGACGAGGCCTTCCACCAGGTTGAAGACGCCCCACCCGAGCAGGACGAGTCCAGCGAGCCAGCGGCCCGGCCACCGCGTCGGCGACCGGGCTGCGGCCCGCCACAACAGGACCAGACCAGCCGCCGTCACCAAATAGGTGCCGGCATGAAAGACGCCGTCCCAGAAGGTGTTGACGCGCAAGCCGGCCACGGTGGTGACCGGATAGGCCGCGACGCTGGAGAGCAGGTGATGCCATTGCAGCAGTTGGTGGAAGACGATGCCGTCGAAAAAGCCGCCGAGGCCGATCCCGAGCAGCACCCCGCCCCACACGGCGAGCGCGTGGCTGGACGCCGCGCCGTCCCCTGGTCGCAGCAGCGCGGATTGAGGGGGCGGCGCGGCGTCACCATTCATCGGCGCGCCCTGCTGGCTCGGCCGAACGGGCATTCTTCAGGCGCTCGGCGTCGCCATCGGGCTCATGCCGTCCTGGCCGGCGGAGCCGGTCGGCGAGAGATAGACGACGACATTCGTGCCGCCGTTCGGATTGCCGCTCAGCAAGGCGATGCCGGTCAGACCCGAGCCATTCAGCGCGTGTAGGCCGAAGGCCAGGGTGTCGCCGAATTGCACGCCGCCGATGTCGCCGCAGGCGACGTAGGTCTGGATCGCTTGTTGGCTCTTGTGGACGTTGAGCGCATGCGGCCCGTGCAGGATGTCCGCAATCGACGCGTTGATCTTGGTGACGCTCATGTAGACCGGCAAGGGCTGGCCGCCGACGATGGGCGTGCCGCCGCCGGTGGTCGGCGTGCCGGCAGTGGCCGGAATGCCGACATTGCTTAAGGGATAGACGATGTCGCCGAGCTGGGCGCACGTGCCGGTATGAATATGGGCCGGCATCGAGATCGTTCCGGTCAGTTGCGTCGATGCGGCTGGCGTCGAGGATTGCGCGCCGACCACAATGGCGCTGAGCAGCAGCGCCAACGTCGCCACGAACGCGCCAACGCCGACGCGCCATGAAAGCCGGATCATGGATTCCCCCTCGTCCGTTGTCTTGGGTGCGGTCGCGATCGCCTGATCGCGTGAACCGCTCAGGCGCACGCTTGGCGCCAGATCCGCTCCGCAGGCCAGGGCCCAATCCTGATTGGGGTGCGTCTGCGCTTGGGTCCGATAACTTCATCCGTCCACCAACGTGGCGGGGCTGGCAATGATCCAGGCTGTTGAAAAAGGCGGCCTGCTCAGGCGGCGAGCGATAGACTGGACGCCTTTCCTTGGTCGACCTGCGCCTGGAAGTTCCCATGCTCGGACCCGTCAAGCCTCGTCGCCTGGATGAACCGATTGCGGTCTCCCTGGAGGAACTCGTTCCCGTCGACCACTTTTATCGGCACCTTGAGACCACGCTCGATCTGCGCTTTGTGCGCGAATGGACCCGGGAGCGGTACGCCGAGCGCGGTCGACCGAGCATCGACCCGGTCGTCTTCTTCAAGCTGCAACTGATCATGTTCTTCGAGGGGATCCGCTCCGAGCGTCAGCTGATCGCGACGGCCAGCCTCAATTTGGCCCATCGCTGGCAGCTCGGTTACGCGTTGGACGAGGCGCTGCCCGACCACTCCAGCTTGACGCGGATCCGGCAGCGCCTCGGGCTCGCGATCTTCGAGCGCTTCTTCGAGCAGATCGTCGATCTGTGTCAGGATGCGGGGCTGGTCTGGGGCCACGAACGCTCCGTCGATGCGACGAAGGTTGCGGCGAACGCCGATCTCGACTCCCTCGTTCCCCGCTTCTATCACGCTGCCAAGACGCACGTCGCCGACCTGTTCGCCGCTGACTCGGAGCCAACCGAGCCCGCCAACGATGGCGATCCGCCACCAGCGCCAATGCCGACGGAGGCACCACGTTGGAACCTCTTGGCGCAGCGCCGCTTAGACCCGAAGCGGCCTCCATCCGGCAGCTATCGGCGCACGACCGATTTTCGGGTGAGCACGACCGATCCCGATGCCACCCCCATGCGCACCGGCGTTGGCACCATGCTCGGTTATCACGACCACTACGTCGTTGACGGTGGTAAAGCGCGCATCATCTTGGCGGCGCTGGTCACCCCCGCCGATGTCATGGAGAACGTGCCGTTGCGCGATCTGCTCTGGCGGGTCTGCTTCCGCCGCAAGCTGCGCCCCCGGCACGTGACCGGCGACACGACCTACGGCACGGTCGAGAACATCGTCGCGCTCGAGGACGCCGGCATCCGGGCGTTCTTCCCGCTGCCTGATTTCGACCACCGGACGTCGTGCTACGGCAAGGGCGAGTTCGCTTACGACGCTGCGCATGACGAATACCGTTGTCCCCAGGGACAGCGGCTGTTGCGGCGTAAGACCAAACGCACCGAAGCTGAGATCGTCTATCAGGCCGACGCGACGACCTGCAACGCCTGTCCCGTCAAAGCTGCCTGCACGACCAGCGACCATGGCCGTATCGTCCACCGTTCCTTCGACGAGAACGACCTCGACAAGGTGCGTGGCGACCACCCGACTGCGGCCTACCAGAAGGCGATGCGGAAACGAAAGGTGTGGGTCGAGCCGCTGTTTGCCGAGGCCAAGAACTGGCACGGTTTACGACGATGGCGACTCCGTGGCTTGCTGAACGCGAATATCCAAGGGTTGCTCATCGCGGCCGGCCAAAACCTCAAGCGCTTCCTGGCCGCGAGGGGGTGGAGTCGGCGTCACACCCCCAGTGGGCGCCTGCTCACCCATCCAAGGAAGTGCGGGCGGGTCTCAGCCGTCTCCGGCTGATGACCGCGCCGGGCCGAGAGCGCGACACCGGTAAACGCAACCTGGCGCGGCCACGCCGATTTCGCCGCCGACTGGCGCCTTTTTTCAACAGCCTGGCTCATTTCCGGCCCCACGACGTTTTTGGCTGCATAAATTATTCGGCACCAAGTCTGACGTCTCAAATCAAGCTACAGATGCCAAGTAGTGCGACGTTGCTTTTGAGACGCCTTCTGCAACACGGAAACCCGTGCAACCCTCGCCAAAAACTACCCACGTCCGAACCGTCTCACAAAGGGTGGTATTCGCGACGGCCAGTGGCGCTGGCGTTGTCCGCCCAGGCGGCGGCGTCTGGGGGCGGACGGGCGCTCCGCGCCGTCGTTCACGCCCACCTTCACCGCTTACGCTTTGCGCTCCTTGTCATCCACTGCGCGCGCCCCGTCCTCATAGGCCCGGCGAATCCGGCCGACTTCCGCCCAACTCCAGCGCACGGCCTGGCGCAGGATCTCTCGGCTCTGGGTCTTCACGTCCTGGGAGCGCTTTACGGGTTCGCTCGGTTTCACGGTCGGCTCGGTCATGGCCATCCCCGTTCAGCCGCGCCAGCGCCGCGGCGGCGCCGAACCAATCAGACCAGCATCAGACCCGCGCCTGGTAGCGCGCCAATGCCTGTTGCGTCTGCGTCAGTTGCCGCTCCAGCGCCGCCAGCTGCTGCGCCTGGCGCTGCCGCGCTGCGCCCGGCAACTGGTGATCCAGGACGTCGCTGGCGTCTTTGATCGCCTGCTGCAACTGACGCACGTCCCCCCGCAACGCGTCGATCGCGTCGGCGCGCTCCTGTCGGGCTTGCTCCGGCGTGCGCGGCGCCCGCCGGGTCGTGAACCGCGCGAGTTGGGCGCGCCAACGCGCAAGCATGACGTGACGCCGTTCAGGACTGACGGTCGCCGTCGAGCGGCGCGACCTGGACCGCGCGCTGTCGCGTCGGATCGCGCGGATCCGGCTCCTCGTCGAACTGCACGCGCTGGCCGACCCGCAACGCATTGAAGCCGTCGGCGACGACTCCGCTGCGATGGAAAAAGAGATCACGGCCGGTCGCGTCGTCGTCCCGGGTGATGAAGCCGAAGCCTTGCTCGCGCAGGCTGGCGATGCGTCCGGTGGCCATCATGCTGCTCCGATCGGATGGGATCGTCGCCGCCGACGGGGACGGCGGGCCGGAGGGCGCGCGGTCGCCCCGGCCTGAACGCGAGGACTCTAACAGTTGGCATAGTTGTTCGTCAATAGTGCTTGTGTTAGAGTTCGGGCCGGAGCCGTTCCCGTCATGCGGCAGCGAGGCGTCAGCGTGAAGACGATTCGGGCCCTGCGGCAGGAACGCGGCTGGACGCAGTTCGAATTGGCGCTGCGGGTCGGCGTGCAGCCACAGACGGTCTACCTCTGGGAGCGCGGCCGGCGGCTGCCGCAAGTGCCGCAAGTGCGGCGGCTCGGCGCGGTCTTCGGCCTCTGCTCGGATGAGATCGACCTGGGTTCGTTGGACGAGCGGACGAGCCGATCCCCGGACGCCCACCGACCACGGGCGGCGCAGCGCGACCCGGAGCCGAACGGACGGCCGGGCGCCGGCTGA
>JAICJJ010000140.1 GCA_025928535.1 Thermomicrobiales bacterium | reverse complement strand
TGGTCAGCCTGCGCAATCTCGCGTTGCTCGCGGCGGCCGTCGGCGTGATGAGCCAGGCCAATCTCGCGGCGCACGAACTGGCGGTCGCGGCCGCGACCTTCGTGGCGGTCAGTTCGCTTGGCGTCGCAATTCCGCTCATCGTCCGGACATTCGGCGGAGCGCGCGGCGATGCGGCCCTCGAGCGGGAGGCGGCCTGGCTGGCCCGCCACCTCGTCGCCATCACCGCGGTCGTGATGGCGGCGATCGGGGTCTATCTGGCGACCCGGGGCGTCGCCGGCCTCCTCGCGGCCGCGCCCTGATCCCGGCGGGCGCGGCGCTTCAGGCGGGTTGGGGCGCGAGCCGGCTCAGCGCGGAGCGGAGTTGCGCTTCGACGTCGTCCGGCAACGTCGTTTCGATGACCGTGCCGCCGAACTGGCGCAATTCGGCGATGGCGCGGTCGTGGTCTTGGGTCCGAACCACCATCACGATGGACGCGCCGCCCGGCGGCAGGCTGGCCGCCACCTGGCGCTCGAATTCTCCGAAATCGGCGGTTTCGCCCGCGCCCGACATCTTGCCGGCAACCGCGCCGCTCGCCGCGCCGAACAGCGCCCCGGCGAGGATCACCGGCGGAAAGACGATCAAGCCGATCAGGGCGCCGAGAAAGAAGCCGCCCGCCGCGCCCGCGGCGGCGCGGCCCACGACCTGATCGAGCTTGACTCCGCCCTCGCCATCGCGGGAAATCGCCGCCACGTCGTCCAGGTCGATCGCGCCGGACGCGTCGAGCCGCTTGAGCGCGTCGATCGCATCGGCCGCGCGTTGCCGATCCGGAGAGGCGATGGCGATGAGTTGGCTCACGAGGTCGCTCCTTCGTCTCGCGGCGGCCGGGCGCCGCGCCGCATGCGATCATGGGTCGGCGAATCAACCCCGACAGCATATACGATTGCCGATGCCCGACCGCCCCGCATCGGCGCCTTGGGCTAGACGATCGAACCAGGAGGCGACATGGGAGCGGCCCTCGCGGAGGCGGCGCCGGCGGCGATCGGTCTGGCGCTCGTCAATCCCTTGCCGGTGATGGCGATCATCGTGTTGCTTTCCGCGCCGCGCGGCGGCGCCACGGCCACGGCGTTTTTGGCGGGTTGGCTCGTCGGACTGGTCGTCGTTCTCGGCCTGCTGCTGTTCGTCGTCCCGACCGACCGGGCGATGGGGAGCGAAACCGCGCCGTCGCCGCTCGCCTCGGCGATCCGGTTGCTGCTCGGGCTGCTGCTGCTCGTGCTGGCCGCGCGACGCTGGCGGAATCGGCCGAAGGTGGGGGAAACGAAAAACCCGCCGGGGTGGATGGCCTCGCTCGCCAAGGCCACGCCGATCGCGGCGGCGGGCCTCGGCGCGTTGATGTCCGGCCTCAATCCGAAAAACCTCGCCTTCACGCTCGCCGCCGCCATCGCGCTCGCGGAACTGGGTCTGACGGCGGGCGAAAAACTGATTCCGCTCGTCGTCTTCGTCGCGCTGGCGTCGATCGGCGTGGCCGGGCCGGTGATCTGGCGCGCTCTCGCCCATGAACGCGCGAGCGCGAAATTGGCCGGGTGGCTCGACTGGTTGACGGCGAACTACAACACGATGATGGCCGTCGTCTTTCTGCTGATTGGCGTCAAGTTGGCGGCGCAGGGCATCGGCGGCCTGCTCGGATAACGGCGTTGGGCGCGGCTCGGCCCATGGCGTCATATGATGATCTGGTCGGGCGATACGATCGCCCCTGGCCGACTCCGTCATGCGTCGGGTTCAGGGGGTGGGACGTGATCGGGACCGCACGCAACGAGCAGTCGTTCGAGGCGCTGGCGGCGCTCGGCGCCCTCTGGAGCCGCGACGCGCCGTTCGCGGCGACCGCGGCGGAGGCGATGTCGCTGCTGGCCGCCGGCTTCGAATGGGTGGTGGCCGGCTTGTGGGTGGTCGATGCCGCGAGCGAACGGCTCCGGTTCGTCGCCGCCGGCAGCGCGCGCGGCGAACACGCGGCGTATGCGGCGGCATCGCGGCGGTGGTCGTTCGCACCGGGGGAAGGTTTCCCCGGCCAGGTCTGGAGCCGGCGCGCCACACTCGACGGACCGCGACTGCCGGCCGCGAGCGACGCTTCACGGTTTGCGGCGGCGCGCGGAGGCGGCGGGGCGCTTGTCGGTCGCCCCGTTTACGCCTCCGGCGCCGTCGTCGGCGTCGTCGAATGCTTCGCCGCCGGACCGACGCTTGGCGACGAGCGCTCCGAGCGGGCGCTGGCCGGCGCGCTCGGGCAAATCGGCCAATTCATCGCCCGGAACCAAAGCGAGCGACGCTTGCGCGCCAGCGAAACGCGCGGCGCCACGTTGCTCGCCAGCATGTCGCGGACGGAAGACGACCTGCGCGAGAGCCACCGGTTCATCGCCTCGATCGCCGAAGTCAGCCCGGTCGCCCTGTATGTCTTCGACCGTGAATCCCGCCACACGATCTTTGCCAACCGGGGCGTCACGTCGATCCTCGGTTACACCCTCGCTGACCTGCAGCGGATGGGCGAATCGCTCGTATCGTCGCTGGTTCATCCCGACGACCAGGACCGCTGCGCGGCGATGCCGGCGCGTCTCGCCGCCACGGCCGGCGACGCGGTCGAGTCGATCGAGTTGCGCGTCCGTCGGGCGGATGGCGCATGGCGCTGGGTCATGTCGCACGCGGCCGTCCTGCGCCGCGACGCGACGGGCGCCCCCTGTCAGGTCGTCTGCGCGGCGTTGGACATCACCGACCGCAAGCAGGCCGAGTTGGACCTGCAGGCAATCAGGCAGCGCTACGCGTTGGCGACCTCGGCGGCGCGCGTCGGCGTCTGGGACATCGATCTGGTGAGGGGGTCGGTCTCGATCGATCCGCCCGCCTCGCTGATGCTCGGTTTCGACGGCGAGGGCTACCGGCGGCACGAGGACTGGGTCGATCGGATCCATCCCGCCGATCGCGCCATGGCGCTCAGCCACGAGCAGGCGATTTTCGACCCGGACACGCCGCGGGGCGCCGACGGCAACACGCCCGGTCCGGAAATCGAATATCGCGTGATCGATCGCGATGGAAAAACGCACTGGATCGCCGATCGGGCCACCGTCGTCCGGGATGGCGACGGGCTCGCCGTTCGCATCGTCGGCACGATCACCGACATTTCCGAACGCAAACGGGGCGAAGATGCGTTGCGCCGGCTCACCGGCCAACTCCTCTCGGCGCAAGACGACGAACGCCGGCGCATCGCGCGCGAATTGCACGACGGGACCGCGCAGGACCTCGCCGCGATCGGCGTCGATCTGCTCCGGCTCGACCGCCTGGCGCCCGACCTGCCAGACGAAGCGCGCTCGATCTTGCGCGCCACGCAGGACCATGCCCAACGGGCGTTGACCGATCTGCGCGTCCTCGCCTTTCTCCTCCATCCGCCGTTGCTTGACCTGGTCGGGCTGACGGCCGCGATTCGCTGGTATGCGGAGGGATTCGCCGCGCGCAGCGGGATCGCGGTCGAAATCGATGGCGTCGCGGAGATCGGGCGCCTGCCGTCCGATGTCGAAACCGCGCTCTATCGCGTCGTCCAGGAAAGCCTGGCCAACGTGCAACGCCACTCCGGCGGCGATTGCGCCGCCATCCGGCTCGAGCGCGGCGTCGATGGCGTCATGCTCGACGTTCGCGACTGTGGACGGGGGTTGCCGACGGACGCAAGCTCCGGCCGGAACGAGGCGCGGCCGGGCGTCGGCATCGCCAGCATGCGGCAGCGCCTCCAACGTCTCGGCGGCCGGCTCGAACTTCATTCGTGCGCGGCGGGCGTGACGGTCGTCGCCCGCGTGCCGGCGGCGGTCCTCGCGGCCGAGGAGCGCGAACGGTGACGCGCATCCTGATCGCGGACGATCACGCGGTGCTGCGGCATGGGCTCCGGGCGCTGCTCGAATCGGTCGCCGGCTGGGATATCTGCGCCGAAGCGCCGGACGGCCGCGAAGCGGTGCGGCTCGCGCGGGAATTGCAGCCCGACGTCGTCGTGATGGATCTGGCGATGCCGGAATTGAGCGGGCTCGAAGCGATCGGCCAGATCAGGCAGGCGGCGCCGCGTACGGAAATCCTCGTCTTCACCGTCAACGACGGCGAGCAGATGATGCGCGAAGCGTTTCGTCGCGGCGCTCGGGGCTATGTGCTCAAATCGGAAGTGAACGAGCAACTCTTCGCCGCCGTCGATGCGCTCGCCCGCCACTATCCCTACTTCGCCGGCATGGCCGCACAGGCCGTGCTCGAAGGCTTCCTGCGCAACGCCGAGGACCATCCCGCGGGCGGCGGGCAATTGACGAGCCGCGAACGCGAAGTCGTCCAACTGCTGGCGGAAGGCAAAAGCAACAAGGCGATCGCGGCGCTGCTGTCGATCAGTCCCAAGACGGTCGATGGGCACCGCGCGGCCGCGATGCGCAAACTCGGAACGCGCTCGCTGGCCGATCTCGTTCGCTACGCCATCCGCAACGGCTTGGCCGCTCCCTGACCGGCGCGACGCCTGGACGATTGCTTGGGCATGGGCGACGCCCAAGCAGCGGCAAGGTTTTTTCTCCCTCGAAATCAAGGCGATCTCCTGTGGGGTTCCGCCTTCGCGAGCGAATACGCTTGCCGACTGGACAATCGCTCGATCATTCGTTGTTGCGGGTCGCCGGTCGCGATCACAGAACGCGCGGACGCCTCGCCCGTTCGGGTTGGGACGCCGGTTCCGAGGCGACCGGTCGATCATGCGGCGCCGGAACAGGCGAGCGACGAGACGTTCACCGGGCGGCGCGGCTGACGCCGGCCTATGGGTGAGGAGCAAGATCGTCATGTCCCGATCCAGCGACGCCGCCCGGCACTATGCGCGCGACAACGCGAACCGCTTCGTCGGCGAACTCGACGAACTGCTCCGCATTCCGAGCGTCAGCACCGACCCGGCGCACGCCGACGACATCCGGCGGACGGCGGACTGGCTGGCGGGGCATCTGCGGGAACTCGGCGCCGAAAACGTCGCGGTGATGCCGACCGCCGGCTATCCGGTCGTCTACGGCGAATGGATGGGCGCGGGGCCGGACAAGCGGACCGTCCTCGTCTACGGCCACTACGATGTGGTCCCGGCGGCGCTCGAAGACGGCTGGGACACGCCGCCGTTCGAGCCGGTCGTCAAGGACGGGAAGATCTACGCGCGCGGCGCGACCGACGACAAGGGGCAGTTGTTCATTCACGTCAAGGCGCTCGATTCGTTTCTCAAGACGGGCGACGGACCGCCGGTCAACCTGAAATTCATCCTCGAAGGCGAGGAAGAAGTCGCCTCGCCCAACCTGCGGCCCTTCATCGAAGCGAATCTCGACCTGCTGCGGGCTGATGTTTGCGTCATCAGCGACTCGTCGATGCCGACGATCGAGCGGCCGGCGATCACCCACAGCCTGCGCGGCATGACCTACGTCGAGGTGCATGTCGAAGGCCCGCACGACGATCTGCACAGCGGCTTCTACGGCGGCGCGGTCCACAATCCGGCGCTGGCCCTGGTCGAAATCCTCGCCAAATTGCACAACCCCGATCACAGCATCGCCGTGCCCGGCTTCTACGACGACGTCGTGCCGCTGACCGACGCCGAGCGGGCCGAGATCGCCAAGACGGCGATGAGCGACGGCGAACTCAAAACGGCGACTGGCGCGCCGGCCCCGTGGGGGGAGGCCGATTTCACCCTGCGCGAACGCGTGTCCGCCCGGCCGACGCTGGAGATCAACGGCTTGCTGAGCGGCTGGACCGGCCCCGGAGCGAAGACGATCATCCCGGCCCGGGCGATGGCGAAGGTGAGTTGCCGGCTGGTCGGCGATCAGGACCCGCACAGGATTTACGAGCAGATCGAGCGCTACGTCGCGTCGCTCGCGCCGCCGACCGTGCGCGTCCGGGTTGAATTGATCAACACCGGCGAACCGGCGCTGATCGATTTCAATCTGCCCGAGATGCAGGCGGCCGCCCGGGCGTACGAGCGCGGCTGGGGCGCGACGCCGGTCTTCACGCGCGGCGGCGGCAGCATCCCGATCGTCGCCGACATTTACAATCTGATGCAGATGCCAGTCGTGATGATGGGTTACGGACTCGACACCGACGGCCTGCACGGGACGAACGAACATTTCAGCCTCGAAATGTTCCAGCGAGGCATCGAGACGGCGATCGTCTTCCTCGACGAACTGGCGCAATTGCCGCGCTGACGCGACTCAGCGGGACGGCATCCAATTCGGGACACCGAGACATGACTGGAGCACGAACGGGCATGACTTCGTCATCTGGAATGAGCCAGACCCTCGCCCGCGAACTCGAAGAGCGCCTCGTGCGCTACGTCCAGATCGACACGCAAAGCGACGAAAAGTCGGTCACGACGCCGAGCACGGCCAGGCAGTTCGATCTGCTCCGGCTGCTCGTCGACGAGTTGACCGCGATCGGCGCGCAGGATGTGCTGCTGACCGATTACGGCGCCGTGCTGGCCACGATTCCCGCGACAAACGCGGCGACCGAAGCGCCGACGATCGCGTTTCTGGCGCATGTCGACACCTCGCCCGCGTTCAGCGGAACCGGCGTCCGGCCGATCGTCCATCGCGCCTACGACGGCGGCGACATCGTCTTGCCCGATGACCCGAACGCCGTGCTTTCGCCCGGAGCCTACCCCTACCTGGCCACGAAGGTCGGGGAAGACATCGTCACCGCCAGCGGGACGACCCTGCTCGGCGCCGACGACAAGGCGGGCGTCGCCATCATCATGGCGATGGCCCGCTATCTGCTGGAAAACCCGAACATCGCGCACGGCCCGATCCGGCTCTGCTTCACGCCGGACGAAGAAATCGGCCGCGGCGTTCATCCCGATCTGCCGGCCGATCTGCAGGCGGATTTCGCCTACACGCTCGATGGCGCGCATCTCGGCGAGATCGTCTACGAGACCTTTTCCGCGGACAAGGGCACGGTGACGGTCGAAGGCGTCTCGACCCATCCGGGGCAGGCCAGGGACATTCTCGTCAACGCCCTGCATCTGGCCGCCAAGATCGTGATGACGCTTCCCCACGCCACGCTGACCCCGGAAACGACGAGCGACCGGCAGGGCTTCGTCCACCTCTACCAGATGAGCGGAACCGCGGCCGCCGCCGAATTGCATTTCGCGCTGCGCGATTTCGAACTCGACGGCCTCCAGGCGCACG
>JAICJJ010000221.1 GCA_025928535.1 Thermomicrobiales bacterium | reverse complement strand
TGTCCGACGAAGCATCACAAGCACGTCTGCGTCGATCTGGAGACCGACGCCGCCCACTGCGGCCAATGCCGCCACGCTTGCCCCTCGGGCCAATCCTGCCAGGGGGGCACGTGCATCGATGGCTGCGCGCCGCCATGCGACGGCGGCAAGGTCTGCCAGCACGGAGCGTGCGTCTGCCCCAACGGCACGACCGATTGCGGCGGGACGTGCCAGCAATGCTGCTCCCCGGCCGATTGTCCGAACGCGCCGTGCAGCGACGCGACCTGCACGAACGGAACCTGCGGCCTGAGCCCGATCGCCGGCTGCTGCCAGGCCAACGGCGATTGCGACGACCAGAATCCGTGCACGATCGACACGTGCAGCGGCAACTCCTGCCGGCACGATCCGGCGTCATCCGGCGCGACCTGCGGAACCAACCAGGTGTGTTGCGGCACGACCTGTTGCGGCAGCGGGCAAGTTTGCCAGAACGGCAATTGCGCGGCGCCCTGCACGCCGAATTGTCAGGGCAAGACCTGCGGCAGCGACGGCTGCGGCGGGTCGTGCGGAACCTGCCCGTCCGGCATGTTCTGCAGCAATGGGCAGTGCGCCGGTTGCTCGCAGAACAGCGATTGCACGAGCGGCGGCGCCTGCAAACTGGGAGCCTGCATTCCCGACCCACGCACGCTGCGCGGTCACTGCCAATACTCACAAATCCCCGGCTGCTGCGTCAGCGATTCCGACTGTCGCCTCGCTCCGTGCGATGTCTCGGTCTCGTGCGTGAACAGCCAGTGCGTTCACAACTCGGCGTGTTTCGGCTGCAACGCTTGCGACCCGAATACTGGCGGTTGCACCCGTTACATTTGTCCCGAATGTCAGTACTGCGCAACTGGCGGCGTCTGCAAGGCAGACCGGAGCAGAGACAGCCAGAGTTGCAGCGCCGGCTACTGCTTCAACGGAACCTGCGGATGCATCCCGGATGGCGAACCGTGCGGCGACGGTTGCTGCGGCTGCTGCGGCACGTACTGCATCTTGAACGCGCGTGGAGCCTACTGCTCCAGCACGCCGCCGATTTAGCGGGGCCGGGAGCGGTGATTTGGCGGGCGTGCTGTCTCGTTGGTCAAAACGGCCAGACGTTCATCTCCTGCGTCCAGACGTGGGCCGGCTGCCGCAGGATTGTCAGCACTGCCGCCGCCACGTCGTCCGGCTCCAGGTATTTCTTGTCCGGATCGGCCGCCATCGCCGCCCGCTTGTCGTCTTCCGAGCGGCCGCCGAACGATGTCAGGATCGAGCCGGGCACGACCGCGCTCACCTTGATTCCCTCCGGCCCGAGTTCGGCGGCGAGCGATTGCAGCAACCCGTGCAAGCCGAATTTCGACGCCGCATATGCCGCCAGGTTCGGATACCCCTGCTTGCCCGCCCCGGACGAAATCGCCACGATCGACCCGCCGCCTCGCGCCCGCAGATTGGGGATCGCCGCCCGGATGCAGAGAAACGGCGCGGTCAGATTCGTCGCGAGCGTCGCGTTCCAATCGGCCAGCGAATAGGACGCGACCGGCCCATACCGACCGATCCCGGCCGCCAGCGCCAGGATGTCGATGCCGCCCAATTCCTGCGCCACGCGCTCCGTCATCGCGCCGACGTCCGCTTCGTCGGTCACATCAGCGGAGGCGACGAGCGACCGCCCGCCGCGCGCCGCGATTTCGGCCGCCGTCTCATGCAGCGTCGCGGGCGTCCGGCCGACCAGCGCCGGAATGGCGCCCGCGTCGGCCAGCATCATGGCAATGGCGCGGCCGACGCCGCTCCCGGCCCCGGTGACGATCGCGATCTTGCCGGCCAACCGATCCGTGTCCGCAGCGCCCATTCCGCTCTCCTCCCGCCGCCTTCGATCCGGTAGCATCGTCGCACGCAGGCCGCGCGCCCCGAAACGCCGCGGCGCCGAGGAGGAGATCGCTGCGATGTTCGACGAACGGGAACGGGATTATCTCGCCGGCCAGCGCCTGGCCCGGCTCGCGACGGTTTCCACGTCGGGGCAGCCGGATGCCGATTCGGTCGGCTTCGAATTCGACGGCGAACGCTTTTTCATTGGCGGCCGGCGCCTCACGGCATCGCGCAAGTACAAGAACATCGCCGCCGGCAATCGGCTCGTCTCCCTGATCATCGACGATGCGGCGTCGGTCGATCCGTGGCGGCCTCGTGGGATCAAATTGCACGGAACCGCGGAAATCGTCCAGCGCGACGGGCGCTTCGGGCCGGGCGATTACATCGCGATCACGCCGGCGGTCTCCTGGAGTTGGGGACTCGACGCCGATGTCTACGTCGACGGCCGGTTGCGCTGGGCGCCGCGCAAGCAGGTCTGGCGCAATCCCGGAGACTGACGCGCCGGATGGCGCCGCCGATGCGATTTCTCCCCTGAAGCCGCGCGCTCGGCGCGGGCAGGACGGAGGAACCGGTCATGGCGAAAACCGACACGAACAAAGACAAGGCAGGCGGCGCCAAGCATGGCGACGGCCACGACGCGATCAAGGCGACGAACCTCACGGCGGACGATCGCACGTTCATCGACGCCCATGCCGACGAATTGTCCGATTCGACCAAACGGGCGAAATGGATTCACGGGGACGAAAAGGAAGACCGGCCCGGCCAGACGCTGGCGACCCGCGACCACGACGTGATCCAGCACTGGGCCGAGGCGCGCGGCGGCGTTCCGGCGACCGTTCCCGGCACGGAGCACGATGGCCACCCCGGCGTCCTGCGCTTCATCTTCGACCCGAAAAGCGACGATCGCCTGCAGAAGATCGGTTGGAACGACTGGTTCAAGACCTTCGACGACCGCGATCTCGTCTTTCTCTTCCAGGACAAGAAAGCAGACGGCGCCCAGAGCAATTTCTTCCACTTCGACAGCCCGCATCGGGAGCACGAGTGAGGCGAGAAGTCGAGGAGTCGAGAACTCGAGAACTCGAGAACTCGAGAACTCGAGAACTCGAGAACTCGAGAACTCGAGAAGAGCGTAGCCGAAGAGGCGTAGCGACCCCGCAAGGTCGTCATCCTGAGTGGTCATGCCGCGGGCGGCGCCACCACGGCATGAACAACGGAGTTTTTCACGGCAGCCGCCGCGAAGGATCTCGTCATTCCTCAATATAAGGAACGAGATGCTTCGCTGCGGCTCAGCATGACGAAGGCGCGGCTCTCGCCCCGACTCCCCGACTCCCCGACTCCCCGACTCCCCGACTCATCAAGTGGTACGCTGCGTCCGATCACGACGGTTCGCCGCGACCAGGAGACGAACGCCGATGACGGATGTCGCCCAGTCCCCCGCCGACGAGTATGTGCTCGATGCCCCGCGCTTGCGCGCGTTCATTGATCAGGTGCGCGCGATCCAACGGGAGCAGACCGATCCCCGCGCGGTCACGGCCGCGATCCGCCCCCTCTTCGCCGATCTCCTGGCCGATGCGACCTGGTTGCCCCGGCAATATCTGGAACCGGCGGCCGGCAGCGGCATGGGCTCCGGCATCGGCCAATGGCTGCTCTACCGCGCGGGCGACGGCAGCCTCGCCCTGTCCGCCCTCGTCGTGCCGCCCGGCGCGGCGACCCCCGTCCACGATCATCTCGCCTGGGGCCTGGTCGGGCTCTACCGGGGCGAGCAGGATGAAGAAGTGTTCGTCCGGGACGACGACGCTTCGATCGAAGGGACCGCGCGGCTGCGGGTCGCCGAGCGCCACCATCTGACGCCGGGCGATTTCTACGAACTCTTCCCCGAAAACGACATCCATCGCGTCCGCACCACCTCCGACATCACGTCGGTGTCGCTGCATCTGCTCGGCATCGACAACGGCTGCATCTGGCGACACCGGTTTTATCCGGACGAGCAACGGATCGAGCCATTTCGCTCCGGCTATGTCAACCAGCCCTGCGAGGAGTCCAACGGGAAGACCGAATAGAGCGGCGGCGCCACTCCGGCGACGCTATGCTCGACGCCTCGACTTCTCGACTCGTCACGCGCTGGCGGAGAGGCGTTCCATGGTCTCGCCATCGGCGCCATCGAGCGGCAACGCGATCGAAAAGATCGAGCCTTCGCCGATCACGCTCTCTGCCCACGCCACGCCGCCGTGGAGCCGAGCGATTTCCCGTACGATCGGCAAGCCCAATCCGGTCCCTTCGGTCAATCGCTCCGATCCGGTCGCCAAGCGGTGGAAACGGGTGAAAATCGCTTCGAGCCGGTCGGCCGGAATGCCTGGCCCGCGGTCGGCGACGCTCACCACCAGGCGGGCGCCCTCACGCCGCGTCGCGACCTCGATCGGCGCGTCCGCGGTCGAATATTTGATCGCGTTGCCGAGGAGATTGATCAGCGCCTGGGTCAACCGCTCGGGATCGGCCTCGATCGTCGGCAGCGCCGGATCGAGCGCAAACCGGAACTCCCGCTCGGGCGCGGCGCCCCGAACGCGCTCGGTCGCGGCCGCGGCCAGCGCATTGAGATCGACCCGCTTCCGCCGGATCGGCAGCGCGCCCGCTTCCATCCGATCGATCAACAGCAGATCGCTCACCAGCCGGTTCAGCCGAAGCGCTTCGTCATGGATCGTCCGGGCGAATTCGGTCGTCTGATCCGCATCGTACGGCGTCAGCAGCAGCAATTCGCTGTAGCCGGCGATCGCGGTGAGCGGCGTCCGGAATTCGTGGCTGAGGAGGTGGAGGATTTCGCTTTTCGCGTCGGCCAGCCGCCGCAGATCGTGATTGGCGGCTTCCTGCGCTTGCAGCGCCTGCTCGACGGCGTGCCGGGCTTCCCGCTCCACGGTCACGTCGCGCAGGTTGCAGATGATGCCGCCGACGGCGGGATCGCGCAGCCGGTTCGTCGCAATCACCGACATCCACCGCCACGAGCCGTCGCGATGCCGCAGCCGGATGTCGGCGTGGGCGGGGCGGCCCGGATTCGCCGCCGCCTCGGCCAGCATCGCCACCGCGCGAGGCAGATCATCGGGATGATGCAGCGGGATGACGTTTTCGCCCAGCACTGCCTCCGGCGGGTAGCCGAGACGCGCTTCGATCGCCGGATTGGCGAACCGACAAACATGATCGGCGCTGAGCACGAGAATCACGTCGGCCGAGTGCTCGATCAACGCCCGCCCGAACGATTCGGTCCACGTCGGCGCGGCTCCCTGCTCATCCGGACGGCGTGGCTCCCGGCGCTCGTCGGTCGGCTCGGCATCGCTCATCACGCGTTCGATCCCGTTTCCTTGCTGGACGACCGCGGACGCGGCGCCGCATCGCCATCGTCGCCGTGACTGGTGGCGAACTTCATCTTGGCACATCGGGCGACGAGGAGCGACGCCGGAGTTTCGCTCAGGCGCGGGCGCGCCCGTGCACGCCGAATCCATCGTCTTGCGGCGCGTAGCCGAGCAGCGCCCGCGTCGAGGCAAGGTCGACCCGGTTCGGGTGGTTGTCGGAGACGCCGTAGACGATCGCGTAGTCGATGTCGGCCGCGTCGATCGCGCGGACGAGCAACTGATTCAGGTCGCGCGCGCTGACATAGGCGGCCAGTTCCGCCGGATCGACGTCCGGCTCCGCCAGCCAGGGCGCGTCGTAGGCGCCGATCCGGACGCAGATCACCGACAATCCCTGCGCCGCGAAGGCGCTCGCCGCCGCTTCGCCCCAGCATTTGCTCGCGCC
>JAICJJ010000487.1 GCA_025928535.1 Thermomicrobiales bacterium | reverse complement strand
GGAAAGACATTACCACTCCAGTTACCCTTAAATCCGACGAATCGATGATTATGATCTTGCCGTTCAAGATTCCCGAAGGGACAGGCGGAGATCCTTGGCTCTTGCAGTGGGATCAGACCGGCGACCAGATATTGCTTCGAGAGCGTCAAGACTTCACAAATCTCATCGCCATGGGTTTCTCCAGAAGTGAATCGGCGGCCGCGCCAACTCCAGCTAATCGCGCTCAAGCGTCAATGCCATCTACCTCACATGATCTAGACGGCTTCGGTACAACAGTTACTGATCCGATCGTGGCGAAAAGCGATGGTTTGCGGGTCAGCGTCGTCGCGATGTCGGATTCCTTTTCGCATTTTGCCGTTCACGGACATATCGCAGGGCGTCACTCCCCTGAGTTGTTGTTCAACGAGTTGCTAGATCCCGAGGACGTATTCACTGGCACTGCGGTTCTCGACGTTAAAGAAGGCGAGGTCTTTGTTCTCGAGATTACTGCCGACGGCCCCTGGTCGGTTGAACTGGCACCCCTATTCTAGGGTGCCCACGGGTTCTTTGGCCCGCTCGGCTTGGGCGAAGCGCGCCCGCCGCATTGCGGGCGCGGTCGCCTGGCACGGCGTCTTGCTCGTCGTCTGCGCGATCGTCCTGATCCCGATCGTGATGGTCGTGCTCGGTTCGTTCAAGAGCGTCGACGAATTTTTCGCGACCCCCTACGCCTTTCCCCACACCTTGAATCCGGACAACTACCGCAAGGCGTGGAGCGAAGCCAATTTGCAGATCGCGCTGCGCAACAGCATCGTCGCGACCACGCTCGGCGTCGCCGTCAGCACCGCGCTGGCTTGCCTCGCGTCGTACGGGTTGGCGCGCTTTCGCTTTCGCGGACGGCTGGCGACGCGGATGCTCTTCGTCGGCGGGCTGGTCGTGCCGGTGCAATTGATCGTCTTGCCGATTTTCGTCCTCTTCCGGCAAATCGGCGTGCTCGGCGATCTGCGGTCCTTGATTCTGGTCTACTCCGTCTTCGGCATCCCCCTCGGGGTGCT
This sequence comes from Thermomicrobiales bacterium, assembly GCA_025928535.1. Taxonomy (GTDB): domain Bacteria; phylum Chloroflexota; class Chloroflexia; order Thermomicrobiales; family UBA6265; genus JAICJJ01. The sequence continues at coordinate 1,766 of JAICJJ010000487.1, read as the reverse complement.
GGTGCTGACCGGCTTTTTCGGCGTGCTCCCGCGCGATCTGGAGGAAGCGGCGCGGATCGACGGCGCGAGCCATTTCGAAGTCTTCTGGCGGATCATGCTGCCGCTGTCGCGCCCCGCCCTCGCCGCCGTCGTCATTCTCAACGGCGTCTGGATGTGGAACGACTTTTTCCTCGGCTTCATCTTGCTGACCGATCCCCAGTCGCAGACGTTGCCGGTGGCGATCATGGCGTTTCGCGGGACCTACTCGACGGAATGGGGGCTGATCTTCGCCAGCGTCACCGTCTCCGCCCTGCCGGTGGTCCTGGCCTATCTGCTCCTCTCGCGCCAGTTCATCGCCGGCCTCACGGCGGGATCAGTCAAGGGATAGCCCGGCCGCGGCATCGCTCGAAGGAGGTTCCATGCGCGTCACCGGAGTCGAGCCGATCATCGTCTTCGGCGGTTTTCGCAACTGGGTCTTCGTGCGGATTCAGACCGACGAAGGATTGGTCGGCACGGGCGAAGCGTCGCTCGAAGGCCGCGCCGAAACGATGGTCGCGGCCATCGGAGAATTGGCGCGCTATCTCGTCGGCAAGAACCCATTGCGCATCACCGACCACTGGCAGGCGATGTATCGCCACGCCTTCTGGCGCGGCGGTCCGGTGCTCAACTCGGCGATCTCAGGCGTCGAGCAGGCGCTGTGGGACATCTTCGGTAAATCGGTCGGCCTGCCGGTCTGGCAATTGCTCGGCGGCGCCTGCCGCGACCGCATCCGCGTCTACGCCAACGGCCCGCACGGCGAAACGGCGGAGGAACTGGCGGAAAGCGCCGCCGTGTTGAAAGAGCGCGGCTACAGCGCCATGAAGTTGGCCCCGTTCGGCCCGACCAAGCCGCTCGACGGCGTCGCCGAAATCCGGCGCATGGCGCGCGTCATGGAAGCGGTGCGAGACGCGGTCGGGCCGGACGTCGATCTGGCGGTCGACGCCCATGGCCGGCTCAGCCCGGCGATGGCGATCGAGATGGCGCGGGCGATTCGCGACGTCGGCATCTTCTTTTTCGAAGAGCCCTGCCTGCCGGAAAATCCGAGGACGATGGCGACCGTGGCCCGCGAATGCGGCATCCCGGTCGCGACCGGCGAACGCCTCTTCACCAAATGGGGATTCCGCGAGGCGATGGAACTGGAAGCGGCCGTGCTCTGGCAACCTGATCTGGCCCATTGCGGCGGCATCGCCGAAGCGCGCCAGATCGCGGCGATGGCCGAAGTTCGCTACGCCGGCATCGCCCCGCACAATCCGCTCAGCCCGGTCAACATGCGGGCCTCGCTGCATCTCGACGCCGCGATTCCGAATTTCGTCATTCAGGAATGGGTCTCGGACGACCCGCCCTGGCGCGACGAAATCCTGGTCCACCCGGTCGTCATCCGCGATGGCTGGGCCGAATTGCCGACCGAGCCGGGTCTCGGGACCGATCTCGACCTCGATGTCTGCCGGGCGCACCCCTACCGGCCGGTCGACATGCCGGCGTGGCGGCACGACGACGGGTCGGTCGCCGATTGGTGACGGACCTCAGCCGACGTTGACGGTCAGGCGGGGCCAGCCGGTCGCGCCATCAGGCAGCGGCGGCTGGTCTTGCTCGATCATCACCGCGCCTTTGCCGTCGGTCGCCCGCAGCACGGCGTTGTAGGTTCCCGGCTTGGCGTCGAACTGGTAGAGCCAGCGGACCCAGGTGAACGGCGGATTCAGCGACGGCTCGAGCGTGGCGTCGGCCCAGGTCTTGCCGCCGTCGAGACT
>JAICJJ010000347.1 GCA_025928535.1 Thermomicrobiales bacterium | reverse complement strand
GGGGGGGGTGGGGGTGCGGCATGAGGACCGCCTTGCGCGCCGCGCGGCGCGCCAGCGGCCTGAACCGCCGGCCACGTCTCGACGGTAGGGCGAGGCGACCTCGCGCGCATCCCGTGATTGAGCCAAGTTTGCCGGGAAATTGAGTCAGCGCTGCCCGCATCGACCTCAGATCCCACGGATTGCGCTCTCTGGGAGCCGCGCGCCGAGGTTTGGTCGGTGGCGCGCGGCCGGCGCGCGACAAAGAGGCCGGAGCCGCGGCGTCGGCTCCGGCTTGAGGGTTGAGAATGTTGATGCGCCAGTTCCCGGCGGGTTCGGCCGAACGCCGCCAGCCCGTGTCCGCGGCATCGTGGTGCACCGACGACGCCGCGGCCGCCGCAATCTCGCCGGGTGGCGAGGCGAGGGACGCCGGGAACTCGGCGTCGTCCCCGGCGTCAGAACAATTCGTCAATGCCGCCAGTTCCCGTCCGTTTCGACCGACGCCGCGGTCCTTGTCCAGGCCGGTACAAGCCCGACTCGGCGGACGCAATCTGGGTCCGTCCCGGTGACGCTGGGTTGATGCGGCACGAGTTGCTCCGGCGTGCGCGGTTAGCCGCGCCAGGTTCCGAGCAGCTCATTGGACGCTTCGGCAGGGACCGTGACCTCCGGGCCGAAGATCGCCTGCAACTGGTCGCGATACCAGCGATCGAACGCCGTCTGCGGGTTGGCCATGATCTGCAGGAAATCGGCATGGTCCCGGCTGCTGACGACGAGGAGCCGGTCGCCCTGCGCGGGATCAGGTTGCAACCAGTACGCCTCCTCGGCGTACCCGCCGCGGCGCATCAGGTCGTCGTAGTCGGCTTTACGGGAGCCGAGACACTCCTCGGTCAGACGGCGCACCGCTTCGGTCTTGCCGGGCGGGATCGGCAGCGCAATGACGTAGGCCATGAGGAGCCTCCTCAGACGCCGAGACGGCGGGTCGCTGGCGAGAACGGACGGACGACGCCCGTCGCGTATACCGGATTGATCGCCAGCCTACGCCCGCGGCGCGCGGCCTGGATTCGTAGGAACTACGTAATTGCCGGCGGTCGACAGAAGACCTTCAGCGCTTGGCACAGCGACCGCGCCGGCAGCGCTGCTTGCGGTTGCAGCACGCGCCCTTGCAGCAGTGCTGCCCCTTGCCACAGCACGCTTGCCCGCCGCACGGCGTCTCGCCCGCGCCGCAGGCGGCGCACGTCTCCGGACCGACGCAGATCTGACCGGCCGCACAGCATGTGAGGCCGCACTTGACGCCGCCGCCGGGACACTCCTCCAGACAGAGACCGGGAGCCGGGCAGACGCGGCCGCTGGCGCAACAGACGCCGCCGCAGCAGACGGCTTCGGCTGGGTTGCAACAGACGGCGCCGGCCGGGCCAGTGCAGCATTGCTGGTCGGCCGGGCAGCAGACCGCGCCCGGCCCCGCGCCGAAGCAGCAGCGGTCTTCCTTGCTACAGCAGCGGTCGTTGCAAGCCACCTCAGTGGCCGGGTTGCAGCAGACGCCCGCGGCCGCGCGGACCCGGCGGCCGACCGCCGTCGCGCAACCGACGCACTGGCCCTGGTCGCAGAATTGACCCGCACTGCAACAGACCTCGCCGCAGCAGGTCTCGTTCGCGCCGCAGCAGGCGCTGCCGCAGCGGGCACCGGCGCAGGCGGCGACGCATTGATTGTCCGCGCCGCACTCTTGGCCGTCCGGGCAGCAGGTCGTGCCGCAGGGGGTCGTCCCGGCCGGACACGTGTCGGCGCATCGCCCGGCGACGCAGACTTGTCCGTCCCGACAGCAGGCAGCGCCACAGCAGAAGTTGCCCGGGTAGCAACAGGCGACCGCGTCGTTGGCTCCCTGGCAGAGGAAACCGACCAGGTCGCCGATGCCGCAGCAGCCGCCGAAGCTGCCATCCGGGTTGAGCACGCAGGGGTAGGCGGGATCGTGTTTAGCGCAGTCCGTGCAGCACGCCGCGCCCTGGCAGGCGCGCGCCGCCGGCGGCCGCAGCGCCGGGACAAGCACCCCAACCACCCCGGCGAGAAGGCCCCGTCCGATCGCGCGCCGGGAGGAGAAGGAACGGGCAAGCGCATCGAAACGGGCCGGGTCCATGGCGCTGCTCCCGCCGATGGATCGCCGAACGATCGAAGGCATTGCGATTGTGCGGGCGGCTGATGTGATTGTCAATCAGCCGGCCGCGGCGGGCCGCCGGCGCTAGCGACGCCGCCGATGCGTCCGGCCGGGCGCTGTCCCATTGTGGTGGCGCGTCCCGGCGCGCGACGCGTTCACCTTGGCGTGCGCCGTCGACGCGGCGAACGCGCCGCCATCGATGTCGGTGTCGCCGAACGTCGCCGGACAGGCGTCGATTACGAACGGCGGCGTGGCGTCGGGCTGGTTGACGAGCGCTTGGCGGAAGGCGTCGACGGCGGGGCAATCGGCGGCATGGCGCGCGTCGTTCCAGACCGCGAAGCCATAGCCATTGGTCGCCACGACATCGTTGTAGTCGCCCAGGAACTCGCCGGTCAGTGCGTTCGCGCTCGAACCCCGGGCGTCCCCGACGGCGCCTTGGCCGACCGTCGTCCAACCGGTCGGCTTCCCGTTCTGCACCTCGCCGTGCCGGACGACCCCTTGGAACGGACGCGCGTGCGTCGTCGTCGATTGCCAGTCCGTCTGGAACGCATCGTACGTCAGATAGACGTTCTGGCCGTCCGGGGCGATCGCGATGGCCGGAAAGTCGGGCCGATCGCCCGCGGTGGCGGCGTTGTCCGGCTGGGACCAGGACTGGCCGCCGTCCTGCGAACTCTGGACGAGCGCCTGCTCGTGGTTGAGGCCCTGCGCGGCGTCGCACCAGGCCAGCACGATCATGTCCGTGGCGCCGGCGCCGCTCGGCGCGCCGTTGGCGATGTCGACGCTCGGAAAACTGTCGGTCCGCGCGCCGGCGATCCCGTCGAAGGTGACATCCTGCGACACTGGATCGACCTTGCCGCAATCGACCTTCGTCGCCACGGCGCGCGGCTTTTCGAAACTCTTCCCGCCGTCGAACGAACGAGCCAGGTACTGGACGCTCTGATTCTTGAGTGCGCCATCCCAGAAGACGTAGAGCGTCCCCTTGCTGTCGGTGCGCAGCGTGCAGCCCTGCCGGCCGCCGGAGCGGCCGGCGCCCGATGTGGTGTTGGCCGCCTGGCTGATCTGCTGCTGCCGCCAGGTGTCGCCGCCGTCAGTCGAGCGCGCCGCCATCACCGGCCCGGGCGCGCCGCCCTTGCCGCTGCTGCGAAAGGCCACGTTGCAGACGTAGACCGTGCCGAAGAAGGGGCTGGACGCGGCGTTGTCCGCCCAGATCGCGTCCTTGTCGGAAAAGAGGGCCGCATTCTGGCGGGAGATGACGACCGGAGCGCGCCAGGCCGTCGCGTCATTGGCCGCGGCGGCGCGGGCATCGTCGGTGCGCGAGACGGCGATCGCCTCGGCCCCCTTGAAAGCCGTGTCGTGCCCAGCGGTCGGAAAGTTCACCGTCAAGTTGGCGTAGTACAGGCGGGAGCCGTTACTCCAGTCGAAATGCCCGTTCGCGTCCGGTTGCGGCCCAAACGCCAGCGCCGGATCGCCGTCGGAGACGAGCCCGTGCTCGTAGTAGTTCGGCAGCGTCCCGATCGAGCCGACCTGCGCTGTCCCCGTGCGAGCCGACCATCCGGTGTAGGTTGGCTGGGTCCAGGTCGCGCCGCGGTCAAAGGAAAAGTAGACGCCGGACGTGCCGACGCCCGGGGTGAAGGGGCAGCGCGCCGCGTCGGAACCCGGCGGGGTCGCCGGACACGGTTCGAGGTCGATTTCGTCGTTCGCGCCCGCGACGAGCAGATCCGGGTGGTTCGGATCGACCGCGACGGCCGGCTCGTTTTGCTTGTTCTGCGGGAACGGGCTCGGCGGGCTGCCGACGCTGACGAGCACGTCGCCGGCGGCGCGCGCCGGCATGGCGAGACCAAGCAGTGGTGCGAGCAGCGCAACGAGGATCAGGGCCGAACGCAGCGCCAGTCTCATCTCGCTCTCCCTTCCGGGCGTCCTCGCTTGTCG
>JAICJJ010000447.1 GCA_025928535.1 Thermomicrobiales bacterium | reverse complement strand
GCCCTCATCGCCTGCGCCCACAAACTCCTCCGCAGCCTCCACGCCATGCTCCGTGACGGTGCGCTCTGGACGACGGCAAGTTGCCCGCCTTGACACCCAACACAGATGCTCGTGGTCGGTCGGTCAACAAGAACGAGATGCCTCGACAAGCTCGGCATGACAACATCCGTTCCTCCCGACTTCCCGACTCGTCCGCTGTTGACACGCCGGCCCCGCGCCGCGATGATCGGGCCGACCCAAAACCAGCGTGGGCCGGTCACTCGCAGAGGAGGAGGCTGATGTCGAAACGGTCTCGGTCCGTGCCCTTCGGCACGGCGCTCGTGGCGATCGCGTTCGCCGTATCGTCGTTCGCCGGGTTGGCGAGTCGGGCCGCGTTGGCGCAGGACGCGACGCCCGCCGCGCAGGTCGGCACGAAAGCGGATCTCGCCTCGGCCAACTGGACCTGGCCGGTCGCCAACGTCATCGACGGGAAGAAAGTTCCCGCGATGTACCAGCCGATCGACCCGGCGAAGGTCAGCAAGAAGTGGAACATCTGCGTTTCGTTTCCGCACCTGAAAGACCCCTACTGGCTCGGCGCCGACTACGGCATCGTCGAAGAGGTCAAGCGCGACGGCGCCCAGATGCAACTGTATGAAGCCGGCGGCTACACCGAACTCGACAAGCAGTTGAGCCAACTCGACGACTGCGTGGCGCAGGGCGCGCAGGCGATCATCCTCGGCGCGATCAGCGCCGATGGCGTCAACGCCAAGGTCGAGGAGATCGAGGCGAAGGGCATTCCGGTCATCGACTTCGTCAACGGGATCAACACGCCGAAGGTGTCGGCCCACGCCCTCGTCAGTTTCTACGACATGGGCCACAACATCGGCGACTACATGAAAGAAAACTTCGCTGCCGGCAGCGACAAGATCCAGGTCGCGTTCTTCCCCGGCCCGCAGGGCGCCGGCTGGACCGACACCGCCTATCAGGGCTTCCTCGACGCGACCAAAGGCTCGAACATCGAAGTCGTCGCCACCAAGTGGGGCGACACCGGCCTCGACATCCAGCTCAAACTGGTCGAAGACACGCTGCAATCGAACCCGGACGTCGACTACATCGTCGGCAACGCCCAAGCGGCGGTCGCCGCGGTCCAGGCGGTGCGGGAGGCGGGCGTCGATGACCATGTGAAGGTGATCGCGTTCCACCAGAATCCGCCGGTCTACGACGGCATCGCCGCCGGCGACATCCTCGCCGCGTCGAACGACCACACCGTGATTCAGGGCCGGATGGCGGTCGACATGGCGATCCGTCTGCTCGAAGGGCAGACGCTGCCGACCAACCGCTCCGGTCCGATCATCACGACGATGACGCCGGCCAACCTCAAGGATTTCGTCTGGGAATCGACCTTCGCGCCGAAGGATTTCCAGCCGGTCTTCACCGTGCAATAGCGGCGCGATCGGCGATCGATTGGGAGCCGGGGGCGACCCGCCCCCGGCTCCTGTCGCCGCAGGACGTCCCATGACGACGACCGACTCCCGCGGCGAATCGACCGCGGACAACGCAGGCATGGAGGCGCTCCGGCTTTCGGGCGTTTCCAAGCGCTTCCCCGGCGTGCTTGCGCTCGACGACATCGATTTCGATCTGCGCGCGGGCGAGGTGCACGTGCTCTTCGGCGAAAACGGCGCCGGCAAGAGCACCCTGATCAATCTCATCGCCGGCACCTTTCCGCCCGACGCCGGCACGATGACGCTGCGCGGCGCTCCCGTCCGGCTGCAATCGCCGCAGCACGCCCGCCAACTCGGCATCAACGCCGTCTTTCAGGAATTCAGCCTTGTGCCGACCCTCTCGGCGCAAGACAACCTGCTTCTCGGCCGCGAGACGACGCGCGGCGGCGTGCTCGACAAGGGCGCGATCGCGCGAGGGGCGCGCGAGACGTTCGATTTGCTCGGATTCGACCTCAACCCGAAAGCGCAGGTCGGGCGGTTGTCGCGCGCCGAGCAGCAGATGGTCGAAATCGCGAAAGCGTTGCAAGGCAAGCCGTCGATTCTGATTCTGGACGAGCCGACCGCGTCGCTGACCGAAAACGAATCGGAGCGGCTTTTCAGTCTGATTCAACGTCTGAAAGCGCAAGGGATCGGCATCATCTACATCACCCACCGCATGCAGGAAATCCGGCGGCTGGCCGACCGGATCACCGTGTTGCGCGACGGCCGCCATATCGCCACCATCGACGCCGCGTCCGCGACCGAAGCCGGTCTGGTCGAATTGATGACCGGCCGCAAGGTCGCGGCGCTCTATCCCGTCATCGTCCAATCGCCCGGGCCGGTCGCGCTGCGGTCGGAGCATCTGACGCTGGCGGACGGACGGGTCGAAGACGTGTCGATCGAGGTGCGGGCCGGCGAAATCGTCGGGCTGGCCGGTCTGGTCGGATCGGGCAAGTCGGAAGTCGGCCGCGCCTGTTTCGGCTTGGAGCCAATCGCCGGCGGGACGATCGAGGTCGGCGGCAAGCGCGTCGCCCACCCGACGCCGCAGGGGATGCTGGCGCGGGGGATCGTCTATGTGCCGCCCGACCGGCGCCTGGAAGGGCTGGTCGTCACCCGGCCGGTGCGGGAAAACATGTCGCTCGCCTCGCTCGGCTTGCCGTCGTTCAGCCGCCTCGGCGTGTTGCGGCGGCGGGCGGAACGGCAAACGATCGGCGACGTCGCGCATCGGCTCAATCTGCGGCCGCTCAACATCGAGCGCCAGGTCGGCTTTTTCTCGGGCGGCAATCAGCAAAAGGTCGTGCTCGGGCGCGGCCTGACGCGCGACATCAGCATCTACATCTTCGACGAACCGACGACCGGCGTCGATGTCGGCGCCAAAGCCGAGATTTACGGCTTCATGAAAGAACTCTGCGAACGCGGCGCGGCGATCTTGCTGATCTCGTCCGATCTGCCGGAGATTCTGCATCTCGCCAGCCGCGCCTATGTCATGCACCGCGGTCGCCTGCGGGCCGAATTGGCCGGCGGCGAGATCACGGAGCAAGCGGTGCTCGCCAACTTTTTCGCGCCGATGCGGCCCGCGCCGCCGGCCGCGGCGACAGCGTGCCGGAGCCGCAACCCGCCTGCGCGCGGGCGGGCCTCGACCAGCCGCGGGAGGCACGATCGATG
>JAICJJ010000342.1 GCA_025928535.1 Thermomicrobiales bacterium | reverse complement strand
ACTCGCGGCCACGTCGTTTGCCAACGCGAACGGACGACGATTGGTCCGGCGGCGGCGGGGTGGAGTACAATCGCGCGGGTGGCGCACGACGTGCGCTCTTGTTTGGTCTGTCTTCCGGAGCATCCTGATGTCCGCCCCAATCCAGTTGAATGACGAAGATGTCGCCTATCTCCTGACGCTGCTGCGCAACGCGACGCAGCCGATGACGACCCAGCAATTGATCGACGCCTTGCGCCGTCAGTCGGACCAATCGCGCGGCTGATGACGCCGAATGACCTCGTCGTGGTTTCGTTGAATCGAAAGGACAGCGCATGATTTCCGTCGGGGATGTCCCCGTCGCGTTTGCCGGCTCGGCCGACCAGCAGGCGTTCGCCGGTCGGCTGCTCGGCTTGCTGCGCACCCATGGCCGCTTCATGTCGGCCGATGCGCCGATCCGCGTTTCGCTGGCCTCGGTCGCCGAGTTCATGGAAGCGACCGGCGAAGCGGACGCGGCGGCGCGCATCGAAGCGGCCATCCAGCAAAATCCGGCCGTGTTCGCGGTCGACGACATCGACGGCGAGCCCTACGTCGTGACGACGCGCGCCGGCCGACCGCCGGTAGGTCGCGCGGGCTCGGCGAATTCCTTCGCCAGGCGCTTCCGGACGCCGCTGCCGAAGCCGGAACGGCCGGCGACGCCGGTTCGCGAGCGGCCACGGGTCGATCCGTCGTGGGCCTCGCTGCCGTCCGTGCTCGATACGGACATGGACGAACTCGCAGCCGAACTGATCGAACCGGAGGCTCCGGCGATCGAGCCGGCCGTGGCCGTCGAAGCGCCGATGGAAGCGGCGGCCGAGCTGGAGCCGGTCGTCGAAGAGCCGGCGGCGCCGACGGCAAGAACCATCACGCTCCCGCCGATCGTCCCGACCGACGTGACCGGCGTCGACGATGTCGAACTGGCGAACGCGATCCGCGAACGACTGGGCGCCGATCCGCGCATCGCCAACTTCGGCGAGCAGTGGATGATGGAAGACCGGGTTCCCCGCTTCAGCCGGGGCGATCTGCGGCGGATGAAAGACTATCTGCAAGAGCAGGAACGACCGCTGACCGACGACGTGCTGGCGCAAGACGTGCTGCAAGCTCGTCCCGGCACCCCGGAATTCGATCTGTTCCGGTTCGCGGTCGATTTCCGGCTCTCGCGCGAGCATCGCGAGTTCGAATTCGTCGGCACGGCGAATCAGCGATTCTGGACGACGAGCGGATTGCCGCAACTCGGCACGACCCGGCGCAAGCCGAACGAAATCGGCGCCGATTACCGGTTCCTGCTCGACGAAACGCCGGCCGAGCCGCGCTTTCGGAGCAGCGAATCGATCGATCATGTGCTGACGTTCTACGAATACGTGCACGGCCTGTTGCCGTACAACGCCGAATTGCAGGCGTTGCTGCCGGCGCCGTTGCTGCCGAATCAGCGGGCGGCCGTGCTGACCTTCGAGTGCCCGCAGTCGTACACCACCTATCTCGTCGAATTGCGCTTCCCGACGCCGAACCGGGGTGGGTACATCCTCGGGCTCGACGACTTCTACACCGAAAACCTCGTTCCCGGGTCGATCATTTCGATCTCGCGGACCGAAAACGACGGCCATTATCGGGTCGAATATCTGCCCGAAAGCGGCCAGAGCGCCCGTCTGCTGGAACTCGACGAACGACGGAGCCCGCGCTACGTCTTCCGCCCGACGACCTTCTCGTCGGGCGTCGACGAGGCGATGCTGCTGACCGAAGAACGGTTCGGCCGCCTCGCCAACGAAAAGCCGCTTGACGAAAAGGTTCGGCGGCGGCCAGAGTCGGTGGTCGCGGCCACCTTCGAGCGGGTCGGCGAAAACCGCGACGGCAACTACTCCGCCGATTTCGTCACCTTGCTCGCCGGCGTCAATATCGAGCGGCCGGTGTCGGCGGAATTGCTGCGCTCGATACTCGACAACGACGATACCGGCGCGTTTTCGCGCGACCCCGATGGTCAGGATGCCTACACCTACGTACCTGGAACCACTCCCTAACGACGACGATGCGGAGGACACGGCCTCACCGGCCGAGCGCCCTCCGCTCGTCGAGACGCTGGCGGCGCTGGCCGCCGGCCCGGTGCGGCCGGTCGACGTCGCCAATTTGTCTGACCTCGACCGCGCCGGCGCCGCCGCGTTCGCCGAAACCTGGCGACGCCTGGACGAACCGGTGCGGGCGGCGATTGTGCGGGCGATGGACGAATTGGCGGAAGATCGGGTCGAACTCAACTTTGGCCGGCTCTTGCGCATCGCCCTCGACGACCCGTCGCCCGTCGTTCGGCAACTCGCGGTCGCGGCGCTCTGGGAAGACGAGCGCGCCGACATGCTCGATCGTTTGCGGCAATTGCTGAGCAACGATGCCTCGGAAGACGTGCGGGCGGAAGCGGCGAAGGGACTTGGCCGGTTTGCCGAACTTGCCGCGGAGGGCGCCATCTCCGAACAGGTCGCCGCGCAGGTCCGAGCCGATTTGCTGACGGCGGCCGTCGATCCCGCCGAAGCCTATGGCGTCCGCCGACGGGCGCTCGAAGCGGCCGGCGCGTTCGGCGCCGACGAACAGGTGCGTTCCGCGATCGACGATTTCTACGATTCGGGCGACCAGGGATTCCGCGGCAGCGCGATTTTCGCGATGGGCAAGAGTTGCGATCCGCGCTGGCTTGCCCGCCTGCTGGACGAACTCGACAGCGACGAAGCGGAATTGCGCTTCGAGGCGGCCAATGCCTGCGGTCTCATCGGCGATGCCGACGCGATTCCCGTGCTGCTGCGACTTGCCGACGATGAAGACGCCGAGGCGCGCCACGCCGCGATCGACGCCATCGGGCGGATCGGCGGACAGGCGGCGGTGCGCGCCTTGCAGGCGATCGCGGAAAACGCCGATCCGGCGGATGCCGAGGAGATCGATGAAGCGCTGGCCGAAGCCAACGCGTCCATCGACCCGCTCGGAACCGACGCGTGATCGCGGCTCCGGCGCCGACATCGACTGAGGCGAAGCGCTGGGATTGCGATGTAGCCGCGTGCGGCGGCTCGCTGTTGCAGTCGTGGCTGTGGGGCGAGTTCAAGCGCGGCACCGACTGGGCGGTCGAGCGGGTGCGCGTCGAGCGAGACGGCAAGGTCGGACTGGCGCAAGTGTTGCTGCGGGTGAAAGGGCCGGTCAGTTTCGGCTATTTGCCGCGCGGCCCGCTCTTGTCCGCGCGGGAACCGGATTTGGCCACCGCACTCTTCGCGGAGATCGATCGCGTTTGCCGGCGCAACCGGGCGATCGGCTTGATCGTCGAGCCGGAATCGCCATTGCCGCTGCGCGGCCGATACAAGGCGCACGGCTTCGTGCGGGGGCCGGCGCCGATCCAGCCGATCCGGACCGTCAAGACGCCGCTGCTGCCGGATGAGCCGCTGCTGATGCAGATGCATCAGAAGACCCGATACAACATCCGGCTGGCGCAGCGTCGGGGCGTGACGGTCCGGCCGGCCGATCTGGACGAAGTCGGCGTCTTCTACGAAATGCTGCGCGACACCTCGGGCCGGAACGATTTCGGCATTCACGACGAGCGGTACTACGCCGATTTCCTGCGCATCGCGGGCGACGACGCGGCGCTGCTGTTCAGCGAGATCGACGGGGCGCCCGTCGCCGGGCTTGTCGTCGCCCGCTTCGCCGACGAAGCGATCTACATGTATGGCGCGTCGTCGACCCAGCGCCGGGCGCATGGCGCCGCGTTCCTGCTCCAGTTCGAGGCGATGCGCTGGGCGCGGGAGCGGGGATGCCGCCGCTACGATCTCTGGGGCATCCCGGCGGCCGATCCCGAAACGACCCAGGGGGAAGAACGGGACCGGCTGGCGCCGACGCGCGGCGAAGATTGGCGGGGTCTGTACGAGTTCAAGGTCCGGTTCGGCGGCGCGATCATGCGGTATCCGCCGCCGCTCGAGCGACGCTACGCGCCGGGGCTGGCCGCCATCGCGCGTCGAATCTACCGGCCGGCGGGCTGAGTCGATGGCGGGACGCCCGGCGCTGCCGCTGTCGACGCTGCGCGCCGCTCTCCCAGGCGCGTCGTTGCGCGGCGATGGGGCGCGAGTCGTCAGCGGCGT
>JAICJJ010000355.1 GCA_025928535.1 Thermomicrobiales bacterium | reverse complement strand
TGAAAACTTGAGTGCTATGCACTCAATAGGTGCGAAAGTTGCGTTGACATCCTTGGAATGTGCCTTTCACACGCGGGTCAATAATAGCCGGATTCAGCCGGGTTATTGGCGCAGCCCGGCGTCTTTGGCGCCGGGCGAGGCTGGAGCGATTTGCACATCCCACGCATCTGCCAGCGGTCCGACCCCGTCACGAAGCAGCCACGACGCGGTTCCTGAGCGTGCCGATCCCCTCGATCTCCACCTCGACGGCGTCGCCGGGCTGCATCGGGCCGACGCCTTCCGGCGTGCCAGTCATGATCACGTCGCCCGGTTCGAGCGTCATCACGCGGCTGATGAAGGCGATCAGAAACGCCGGTTTGAAGATCATGGCCGAGGTGCGTTGCGATTGCTTCGTTTCGCCATTGAGGCGCGAGACGACGGCGAGATCGGCCGGGTCGAGATCGGTTTCGATCCAGGGGCCGAGCGGGCAGTAGGTGTCAAAGCCCTTGGCGCGCACCCATTGCCCGTCTTTCTTTTGCAGCACGCGGTCAGACACGTCGTTGCCGCAGGTGTAGCCGAGGACGAACCCGGCCGCGTCGGCTTCCGAGATGTCGCGTCCGCGCCGGCCGATGACGATCGCCAGTTCCGCTTCGTAGTCGGTGCGGTGGTCGGGATGGGCGATGACGATCGCCTGCCCGGAGGCGATGAGCGCCGACGGCGGCTTCATGAAAAGGACCGGCTCGTCGGGAACGACGCGGTTCGGGTCGTTTTCGGTGACGTGGGCAGCGTAGTTCAGCCCGACGCAAACGATCTTGCCCGGCACGACGGGCGGCAGCAGCGTCAGCGCGTCGGCGGGACCGAGCGGGTCCGCCCGCAGCAAGCCGTGCGACGCGAACGGATCGCCGTCGGCCCGATAGGCCGTGTCCCCTTCGACGATCCCGTAGCGGTCCCGTCCGTTGACGTCGCGGAAGCGGATGATGCGCATGTGGTTCGTCCTTTGCGTGTCGGCCGTCGCGTCGAAACCGTCCCGACGCATTCTACCGGCCGCGTCTCGACCGCCGCGCCGATTGGCGGCGTCGGCGGGAGGTCGTTGAGTACAATGCGCGGAGGTCCGAGCGCGGCGCGCGCCTCCGCTTCCCGGATGAGTCTCGATGCCCGATCTTTTTCTCGAAGTCCGCGACGGCGATGACGGCTCCGGCCAGACGCCGGCTCCGTTGCCCGAAGACGAGGCGCTGACGCTCCTCGCCACCGCGGAGATTTCCGCCAGCAAATTGATTCCCTGGGGCTCGAACTATTCGTTCGCGGTCGCCCTCGAAGCGGACGACGGCACGAGCCAACTTGCCATCTACAAACCGCGCTCAGGCGAAGCCCCGCTCTACGATTTTCCGGAGGGAACGCTCTACCGGCGCGAATACGCCGCCTACGCATTCAGCAAATTGGCCGGATGGGATTTCGTTCCGCCGACCGTGATTCGCGACGGTCCGCACGGCATCGGCAGCGTCCAACTCTACATCGAGCCGGAAGACGTTCGGGGCGACGACCGACGATTCTGGGGATCGACGCGGCTCGACATCGAACGAATGGTGCTGTTCGACCACATCACGAACAACGCCGACCGAAAGATTGGCCATTGCCTGCGTGATCGCGCGGGCAAGGTGTGGGGCATCGACCACGGCCTGACCTTCAACCGTTACCCGAAATTGCGGACGGTGCTCTGGCAATACGTCGGGGAGCCGGTGTCGCCGGCGCTGATGGACGATCTGCGGCGGCTGAAAGCGCGCAAACCGGACGCGCGCCGAGCGCTCGCGCCGCATCTCGACCGGAGCGAACTCGACGCGCTGTTTGCCCGCATCGACGCGTTCCTGACGCGCGGCGCCTATCCTTCGCTCAATCCCCGCCGCAACGTGCCGTATGGATGGTGGTGAGCGCGGGCGATGCGGCGGCGGAAGAGGAGCCAGTTGGCGAGCGCGGTCAGCGGCGAGGTGATGACGAAGGTTCCCCAGACGTAGCCAAGTTCCGCCCCGAAATGGCGCACGCCGAGCCAGGCGAGCAGCACCGACAACCAGATGCCGGTCGCGCTGGTGATCATCGGGCTGCGCGTGTCGCCGCTGCCGCGCAGCGCGCCCGCGCAGACGAAACTGACCGCCCAGACGGGCAAGGCGAAACTGAGGGCGCGCAGCGCTTGCACGCCCTGGTCGATCACCTCCGGATCGGACGTGAACAAGGCCATCGCCTGCGGGGCGAGCACGAAGTAGATGAGGCCGCCGGCGGTCATCCAGAGGACCGCCCACCGGAGGGCGATCCGCTGCGCCGTTTGGGCCGCGGCCGGGTCGTTCGCGCCGAAACTCTGACCGACCAGCGCCGTCGCCGCGATGGCGAAGCCGAAGCCGGGCAAGAAGGCGAGCGACAAGGCGGTGAAGCCGATCTGCTGCGCCGCCAACGCGGCGGTGCCGATGGCCGCGACGACGGCCATCATCGTCGTGAAGCCGCCCGACATCAGCATCTGCTCGATCGCCGACGGCACGCCGAGCCGCATCAGGTCGCGCCCCACGGCGATGCTCGGCCGCCAGTCGGTGCGGCCCCGCAGCGAGATCGCTTTCTTGCCGCCGAACATCATCAGCAGCATCAAGGCGGCGCCGACCGTTCGGGCGATGGCGGCGCCGAACGCGCTGCCGGCGACGCCGAGTTCCGGCAGACCGAAGTGGCCGAAGATGAGCGCGTAGGCCGCCGCGACGTTGACGACGTTGGCGACGACCGCGGCGTAGAGGGGTGTGCGGCTGTCGCCCGCGCCGCGCAGGACGGCGCCGCAGACGAACGACAGGAGGAGGGCGACGCTGGTCGCCGCGGTGACGCGCAGATAGGTGACCGCGGCCGCGGTCACATCCGGCGCGGCGCCGAAGACGTGGATCACGGCCGGCGCGGCGAGAAAGCCGGCGAGCGACACCGGAATGGCGAGCAAAACGCCCCAGACGATCGCCTGCCGCGCAAAACGATTCGCACCGTCCCGATTGCCGGCGCCGATCGCCTGCGAGACGAGGACGGTCGCGCCGATGTCGATGGCGGAGAGGATCGAAATCAGGAAGAAGACGATTTCGATCGACGTGCCGACGCCGGCGACGGCGGCGCTGCCGAGATGAGCGACCATGAAGGTGTCCGCCGCGCCGACCAGCGTTTGCAGGAAGTTTTCGCCGATGATCGGCATGGCGAGGCCGAGCACCCGCCGCTGCGTCATTGGGCCGTGGTCCGGCGGGGGCGTTTCCACGATCGGTTCGCGCGGCGCGCCGATTGGAAAGGCGTCGGCGCGGTCGGCAAGCACACCTTCGAGAATGTCCCGGGATTCGGTCGTGCCGGCGCTCATGCGACTCCTGTCCGCGATCCGCCGTTTTCACGGCGCGAACCGAAAAGCATACTCCGAATCTCCCGCTGCTGTCCAAACCGGCGACGCATTGCGAGTCGAGGAGTCGATAAGTCGAGGAGTGCACCGCCTCACCACCCCCGTCATGCTGAGTCGGAGCGAAGCATCTCGTTCCCTGTATCCAGCAGTGATGAGATCCTTCGCTGCGGCTGGTCCGAAAATGCGCCGTGGGTCAGGCGGCGAGCGGCTGGAGGATGACGTGGTAGCCGAGGGCTGCTAGCGCTTGGACATGGCGTCGTTGGTCGATCCGCCGGGCGTGCGAGCCGCGCCCGGCGGGGTCCGGTTCGTGATAGGTCGTGCCCTCCTTGATCAGGTGATAGGCGATCTCCAAAATGTGACGGGCGAGGGCCATCGCCGCCTTCTTGCCGCCCAACCGCTCCTTGAGCCGGCGATAGCGGCGGCCCAACGCGGTGGCTTTGGTCCGCCCGGCCGCCTGCGCCGCCTCGACCAGCGCCTGCCGCAGCCAGGGGCTGCCCTTGCGCGTCCGGCCGCTGCGGCGCTTGCCGGCGCTCTCGTCGTTCCTCAATACAGAAAACGAGATGCTTCGCTCCGGCTCAGCATGACGGGGGTGGTGAGGCGGTGCACTCCTCGACTTATCGACTCCTCGAC
>JAICJJ010000046.1 GCA_025928535.1 Thermomicrobiales bacterium | reverse complement strand
GGGGGGCGCGGTGGTGGCCGCCGCTCGCCCGCTCGACCCGCGGCGGGGATGCGCTAACGACTAAATGGGGTCGGCGCGCTCGGGGGGCCTCGGGCCGCCGCGGCGCCCGCCTGACTCAATCCGACGCTGGACTGGCGAAAGCATACAGGAGAGTCGGCCGCGCCGAGCATTGCCGCAACTCGCTCCTCTGCCGTGGCCGCCTCGTGGCCGCGCGCCGCTCTTCTGGATGCGCCCGACGCATTTGCCAACACGCCCTACCCGCTCTCGCAACCGATGCCGTCATGATCGCCGTCGAAGTGGTGCGGATCGGGCGGCAAGACGGTGAAGCGCCGCGCCGTGATGTCGCGGCAGTTGAGATCGGGCGGGGGCGGCGGAATGCAGACGTCCGGACAACTTGGGTCGCAGTTGCCGGACGACGCGGGCGCTGCCGTGCGCGGGGCGGCGGTCGGTGCGGCGAGGGGCGCTCGTGTCGACGAGGGCGGGGAGGTCAGCGGCACGTGGCCGCCGCCGCAGGCCGACCAGAGCCCGAGCCGATGGTCGCGGGCGAAGGTCTGCGCCGCCCGGATCTGGTCGACATATTTCACGTCCGGCGGGAAGGTCGCCAGCGCCGCGAACCCGGCCCGGACGATCGCTTCATCGACCAGATAGACGGCCGGCGCGGCGTCATCCCCATCGACGCGCCAATGATCGCCGAGATCGAGCCAGACGTAGCGAAGCAGACGACCGTACTGATCCCGTTCCGAAACGTCTTTCTCCAGATAGAGCCGGCCGCCGTAGCCGGTCAGGACGCTGGTCGTGAACGCGGTCGCTTCGGCGCCGAAGCATTCGACCGGACTGTTCGGCTTTTTCGTTTCCGGTGTGTCGATCAGGATCAGCCGGACCGTTTCGACCTGTCCGCCGAGGTCGACTTCGATCGTGTCGCCGTCAATGACGCGCCGCAGGGTCGCCGGTTGCGCGTCCCCCGGGATGGCGGTCGTCCAGAGCGCGGGCGCGAAGCCGGATGGCAGGTCGGCGCAAACGCGGCCGTCCCCGCCGGGAGCGAGCGCGGGATTGCCGGTCTTGTCGGCGTCGTAGACGGCTTGCGCCCAGACCTGACTGTCGAAATCGGCGCAGGTGTGACTGGCAAGGGAGGGGCTCGACACCTGAGCCGCGGACGCATTGCTTGAGAGTCCCAGCGCCAGCCCCAGGAGCAGCAAGCCGATTCGATGTAGCACTGACGACTCCGCGGGCGACGGCCGGGTTGCGACCTCGACGGACTGTTCTCGCGAATCGTAGCATACACTACCGCCCCGGGACGCCAACGCTCCGCTGCGACGCCGAATCAATTGCGCCTTTTCGGTCGGCGGTCATTGCCGCCGCGCGCTCATCCACAGCGCCGGCACGATCGCCAGCAGCGCCAGCATGGCGGCGATCAGGAACGTCTCGCGGACGACCAGCAACGTCAGCGGAATGACGGTCTGCTCGAGAAAGATCGCTTGCCGGTTGAGAAATTGGGCGGTCGTTTCGCCCGGCAACTGGACGATCTGACGGAGATCGCCGACGAGACTTTGCAGGCGGTTGACCGCGACCGCGGTCAGCGCGGAGATGCCGACCGTCATGCCGAGGAGGCGGAAGACGAGCGTCAACCCGGCGGCGATGCCGCGATCGTCGGCCGGCGCGGCGTCGATCGCGGTCGCGCCGATCGGGGCGACGACGAGGCCGAATCCGGCGCCGCCGAGCATCAATCCCGGCAGCATGCCGGCGATGTTGCCGTGGCGCAAGCCGAACCAGAGCGCGACGTAGCCGGCGGCGGCAAGCAGGAGGCCGATCCAGGTCGTCTGCCGCTCGCCCAGACGGAACGCCAGCCGGCCGCCGGCGAACGACAGCAGCGCCATCAGGATCGTGAACGGAGCCATCATCAGCGCCGTCACCGCCGCCACCCGGTCGGGATCGACCAACAAGGTGACGACGACCGGCACATCGACCATCGCCACGATCAGCGACGCGCCCGCGACGAAATTCGCCGCCATGGCCGCGCTGAACCGGGCGCTGTGGAAGAGGGCCGGCGGCAGCAACGGCCTGGCGGCGCGATGCTCCCGCGCGATCAGCAACGCCCCGAGCGCGACGGCCCCGGCGATGAGCGGGATCGAATAGGCCGCGAGCGGATTGCGCGTGCCGCCGAGCGCGCGGCCTCCGGTCGCCGCGTTGTGGCCGCCGAATTCCCCGCCCGCAGACAGTCCGAGATGGAGCAACAAAAGGGCGATCGAGAGCAGCAACGCCCCGCCGAGGTCGAAGCCGCGCAACGAATCGCGGACGCCGGACCGCATGTTCGTTCCAGGCGAGCGGGCGATCGCCAGCCAGGCGATGACGCCGAACGGAACGTTGAGGAGAAAGACCCAACGCCACGGTTCCGCGCTCACTTCGGAACTGACGATCAGCGCGCCCCAGAGCGGCCCCAGCACCCAGCCGAGCGTGTCGATCGCGCCGACCAGCCCGAGCGCCGCCGCCCGCCGCGCCGGGGGAAGCACGTCGCCGACCAGCGCCATCGTGATTGGCAGCAAGGCGCCGCCGCCCGCGCCCTGGATTGCCCGTCCGGCGATGAGCCAGCCGAGACTGTGAGCGGCGGCGCACCAGAGCGAGCCGGCGACGAAGACCAGCAGCGCCAGCGTGAAGGCGACCCGCCGGCCGGTCAGATCGGAAATGCGGCCGACGACCGGAATCGCGACGACATAGGCCAGGAGATAGGCGTTGACGATCCAGATGTAGCGGTCGATGTCGGCCGTGTTGATTTGGAGGTCCTGCACGATGCGCGGCAGGATCGTGGCGATCACGGTCAGATCGAGCGCGCCGACGAACACAGCGACCAGCGCCGCCAGGATCGCCCGCCGCGCTTCCCGCGGCGCCTCGCTCCAGCCGCTGCGCCGCGGGTCAGACTGGCGGCTCAATGCTGACCTTGTCGCCATGGTGGGAGAGGTCCAATGTCCACGTCGCCGGATGCGGCCGGTCGGGCGCCGGCGATTCGGCCAACACCGCCCGCAGCAAATTGTCCGTTTCCTGATCGATCCAGAGATCGACCGTCACCGGCTTCCCCTTGATCGTGTAGTAGGTGAGCGGTCCGATCACCTGATCGTCGACCCGCGCCCGCAGATGATAGGCCGAATGGCCGTCCATCGTTTCGTCCGGCAACCGCTCGACATCGCTGACGCGCCCCATCACCGGCCCGATGCCATTCTGATCGTCGAAGAGGACGGTCGGCTGGTAGGCGAATTCGAACGGCGCGGGCCCCCAATCGCCCGTCAGGATGTTCGTCGTCCACGATTTGTCGCCGATCGTGATCAATTGCAGCGTCACCGCGCGGCCGCCCACCTCGACCTTGAAGGTCGTCGCGACGCGATTGGGCCGCTCCAGATCGCCCGATGCCGACACCAATCGGATCGTCTTGGCGCTGTCGATGAACGTGTCGCCCGTGACCGTCAACTGAAAATGGACGGTCGGCGTTTCCGCCAGTCGTTGACTCGCTCGCTCCAGGAGCGCCGTCGGGCTGGCGGTGGCGACGGCCGTCGGCGTGGCCGGCGATCCGCCACAGGCGGACAGCAACGCCAACGTGACGACGATGGCGGCGAGCGCCGTCGCGGCGTGGTGTCCGGGCCAACGCCGGTCCAAATCGTGCTTCCTCCTGCGCCAGTTCGTCGCCGGTCGAGGCGGCCCCGACTCCCATTCGCATTTTCGCCCGGTTCGGGAGTCGCGTGCTATGATCGATCGCCGTTGCCCGACTGCAAGCGTAGCCCGGACGCCGCCGTGAGCCAACTTCAGAAAATCGAACCATCGCCGCTCGATCTCGTCGTCGCCATCGGCGCCGCGACCGACATCGGCGGCCGCGCCAGCAATGAAGATTCGATTCATGCCGCCGAACTGGCGGAATCGCCGCCCGCGCCCGGCGGCGCCCCGGCGCCGACCTTTCTGCTGGCCGTCGCCGACGGCATGGGCGGTCATGCCGACGGCGAGGTGGCGAGCCGGCTCGCAATTGAAACGCTCGCCGCCGCGATCGGCAACGAGCCCGGCCCCGACGCCGGCGTGCTGTTCAAGCAGGCGTTTCGGCGGGCGAACGAAGCGATCTACGACGAGGGCGCCGCGACGGGCGGCGACCGGCCGATGGGCACGACGCTGGTCGCGGCGCTGCTGCGCGGCAAGTACGCCACGGTCGCCAGCGTCGGCGACAGCCGCGCGTATTTGTTGCGCGCCAAGGGTCTGACGCAAATCACCCGCGACCACACGTTCGTGGCGGAGGAAGTGGAGCGGGGAGCGCTGACGGCCGAGCAAGCGCGGCGCAGCCCGCAGCGCAACGTGCTGACGCAGGCGCTTGGATTCCGGCAGAAACTCGATTCGAAACTGCCGGCGGTCTATGAGTTGACGCTCCTGCCGGACGATCGTCTGCTCCTCTGCTCCGACGGATTTTCGGACGTCCTGGACAACGCCGATCTGATTGCCGCGCTGCTGGGGCGGAACGCGCCGGCCGCGGCGCAGTTGCTGGTCGATCTCGCGCGCGAGCGCGGCGCCACCGACAACGTCAGCGCCGTCGTCGCCGAAGCCGTGCCGACGCGGGTGTCGACCGTCCCGGTCGCCGCCGTCCGACCGCGCGCTAGGCTGTCGACGCCGGTCATCATTCTGATCGCGGCGATCGTGATCATCGTCCTGGTGGCGGCGGGCATCCTGCTCACGTCCAACTTCTAGGGTCGGCCTGGATGGAGGGGATCGCGTCGTCCTCGCCGATCATCGACGCGCATGTCCATATCTTCCCGCCGGACGTCGCCGCCCGGCGGGACCATTATCGCGAGCGCGACCGCTGGTTCGGCATGCTCCACGCCGCGCCGGACGCGACGGTCATCCAGGCGGCGGAACTGCTGACCGCGATGGATGATGCCGGCGTCGACGGCGCCGTCGCCTGCGGCTGGCCGTGGGGCGACCACGGGTTGTGCCGGGACCACAACGACGCGCTGGCGGAAGCCGCTCGCATCGGCGGTGGCCGGATCGCCTGGCTGGCGACGGTCGTGCCCGGATCGCCTGAAGCGGCGCGGGAAGCGGAGCGCGCATTCGGATTGGGCGCGGCGGGCGTCGGCGAGTTGAACGCCGACGCGCAAGGTTTCGATCTGCGCGATGCCGCGGCGTTCGCGTCGCTGGCGGAGGCGTGCCGCGCGTTCGACCGGCCGGTGCTGCTCCATGCGTCGGAACCGCTCGGGCATGCCGACCCAGGCAAAGGCGCCTCCACGCCCGACCGGATCGCCGCCTTGCTGGCGGCCGAACCCGATCTGCGGTTCGTGCTCGCGCATTGGGGCGGCGGCTTGCCGTTTTATGAACTGATGCCGGAGATCGCCGCGTTGACGCGCAACGTCGTCTACGACACGGCCGCCTCGACCTATCTCTACCGCCCGGCCGTCTTTCGCAGCGTGCTCGATCTCGTCGGGCCGCAGCGCGTTCTCTGGGCGAGCGACCATCCGGTGCTGACCATGCGCCGCTTCTGGCGCCGGACGCGGCCGGCGGCGAATCTGCGGTCGGACGAAATCGCGCCGGTGCTCGGCGGCAACGCGGCGCGGGTCTACCGATTCGAGCCGCCGACGCGGGAGGGCGCCGAACGATGATTGCGGGATTGCGAGGCCGGCTCGAATCGAAACTGAGCGACGCCCTCCTGATCGATGTCGGCGGCGTCATCTACCGCGTGTACACGAGCGCCGCGACGCTCGACGACATCGGCGGGGTGGGGGAAGAGGTGCGCGTCGTGACGCATCTCTTCGTCCGGGAAGACCAGTTGACGCTCTACGGCTTCGCGACGGCCGACGAATTGCGCCTCTTCGAAACGTTGATCGGCGTGACCGGCGTCGGCCCACGCCTCGCGACCGCGATCCTCTCGCACGTCCGGCTCGACCGGCTGACCGCGGCGATCAATGGGGAAGACACGTCCCTGCTGGCGACCGTGCCGGGCGTCGGCAAGAAGACGGCGGCGCGGCTGATTCTCGAATTGCGCGGCAAACTCGTGCCGGCCGGGCCGATCGGCGGCCCGCCGGCCACGCCTGAAGATCGCGAGGTGCTCGACGCGCTTCGCTCGCTCGGCTACACGACGGCTGAAGCGCAAACGGCGATCGCCCGCCTGCCGAAGGAAAGCGGGCAGCCGGTCGAAGAACGTGTCGTCGCGGCGCTGCGGGAATTGTCCGAGGTTTGAACCACCGCGCGGCCGCAGCCGGCGCGAGGTTCCATGAGCCCGGCAGCGACGCGGCGTCGGGGCGCCCTGAACTACCCGCCGCGCGAAATGTGGTCCCAGAGCGCGTGGTCGACTTCGGGCAGATCGGGCTGGCCGAGGCGGGCGAGGATGTGCGTCGCTTCGCTGCGGTGCTCGGCATCGTGCAGCACGACATGGATGATCGCGCCGCCGAATGTCATGGGTTCGCCGAGTTCGTCGATGAAGGTGTCCCCCAGGCGCCGTTCGTCCCGCACCCGACGGGCGAAGGCCGCGAACGCCGCATATGAGACCTCGTGCCGGTCGCGCAGGGCCGCCAACGGGCGGTCCGCGCGTCGACGGTCGATCGGCTGGCCGGCCATCTCCGCCGTCCAGGCTTCGACGTTGAAGATCATGTGCTCGAACGTCGCCCGCAACGTCCGGTGACCGATATCGAACTCCTGGTCGAGTTGCGCGTCGGTCAGGTCACGGCTCAGGTCGAGCAGTTGAGTCGTGGCCCAGTCGTCATGCCCCAACAGCCGATCAAGCACGTCCATTCGAATCCTCCCCGGCAATTCGTCCCCTGGATACGGGCGGTATCCCCATGTTGCGGGCAATTGCGGTCATCGCTCGTCCGGATTGCGAACTGACGCGGGCTTCCGCGTTCCGCGTCCTTGAATGTGCGCTCATCGGAGCCGGTCGTCGAGGAAGGCCAGGGTGCGTTCCCAGACCAGTTCGGCCGCCGCCGAGTCGTATTCGGGCCGGTTGGGTTCGATGAACCAGTGGCGAGTTCCGGGATAGACATAAAGCGCCGCCTCGCGTCCGGCCGCGCGAAGGTTGGCTTCCATAGCGCGCACGGCTTCCAGCGGCTCGTAGTCGTCGTGTTCGGCGAAGTGACCAAGGTAAGCGGCTTTCGCCGCTCGAAAATCGCCGACGTTCGTGCCGTAGACCGCCACCACGGCGCCGACCGCATCCGGCCGCGTCCGCGAGACCTCCAGCGCCCAGTAGGCGCCCATCGAAAAGCCAATCACCCCGATTGAAGGCCCGGTCGTTGCCGGCAATTCCCGCAATTGCTCCACCGCCGCCCGCACGACCGGCTCCGCCTCGGCCGCTTCATCGTGCCCCTGCTGCAAGGCCTCCGCTTCGGCGATGGTCGCGGCAGTCGCGCCGTCGGCGTACAGACTCGGCGCCAGCGCGACATAACCGGCCGCCGCCAGCCGATCGCAAATGTCGGTGAAGACGGAGGTCAACCCCCACCAGGCATGCAATACCAGGATGCCCGGACCGGAGCCCGTTTCGGGGATGACCAGGTAGGCGCGTCCGCCCGCTGTCCCGACTTGCATCCATTCGCCCACGTCCGCCTCCCGTACGTACATCGAACGTCCGTTCGGATGCAGGGTAGCGGGCGCGGCCGGATTTGCCAAGCGGGCGCGGTTCGTTGTGTGTGCGCGAAGTTGTTGCGGCACGGTCGCCGGTCGGGGCACGGCATGCCTTGCCCGGTGGTCCGCAGGACCACAATCGGGTCGGTCAACCACAGACCGATCTCTCGGCCGGCGGCCGATCGGGCACGGCTTGCCGTGCCGCGACCAAACTCCGCCCGCAAGACGTTGACGTACACCTCGGTTCGTTGCGGGCGGATCAGGCGGTCGGAATGGCGATGGAGGCTGGTCGCGCCGCTCAGCGCGCGTAGACCGAAATATGCAGCCGGCTGTCGGCGGTGAACGGCTCGTCGTTCCAGCCGCCCCATCGCTCGGTGAGCCGCAGACCGGCGATCCGCGCCATGAGGTCGAGTTCGCTCGGCCAGGCGTAGCGCGTCACGATCGGGTAGAGGCGCACGCCGTCGCGCGACAGCACGACGTGGCTTTCGTCGAGGATTTGCCGCACGAGATCGTGCCGGCCGACGTCGAGGCGCACTTCGCCAATTTCGATCGCTTCAGCGTCGACGTATTGGTTGTCCCGCAAGCGCATGAGAAACGTCGGCACGAACGCTTCCACGACGAAGACGCCGTCGTCGGTGAGATGCGCGGCGACGTTTTCGAAGCAGCGCACCTGATCGTCTTGCGTCAGGAGATTGAACAACGTGTTGAAGACGACATAAATCAGGCGATAGCGATCGGGAACCGCTACCGCCGCGAAATCGCCGATCGTGACCGGAATCTGGTCGCCGCCCGGCTTGGCTCGCAATCGGGCGACCATGGCCGGCGAGAGGTCGATCCCGTCGAGACGCACGCCCCGCGCGGCGAGCGGCAATCCGATCCGTCCGGTTCCAATCGCCAATTCCAGCGCGGGACCGCCACGTGCGTGGCGTTCGAGAAATGCGACGCACGCCGCTTCATCCCCGCGTGGCGATTCATCGTAGGTCGCGGCGACTTCCTCGCCGAAACTCAGCATGGGATCGTAGTCGTTCATGATTGACTCGCTTTCCGCCGACAACCGACTGCGAGAAGGATTGTATGCACCGGGCGTCGTTGCCCGTCGTCCGGGCGCGCAATCGCCGTGCGCCCGCCGCGCCATCGTTTCCACGACTGGCACAGGGGTTGCTGACGCCCCGACTGGATTAGACCGCGGCGACCGACGCGAAAGGCGGGTCGGTCGGCACGGAGGGGAGGAGACGCGAATGGGATGGGTGTGGGGGCTCGGGCGGCTCTGTCTGTCGATCATCTTCATCGCCGGCGGCTGGGACGCGGCGGCGTCGCCCGGCGGACGACCGGCCAAAGCCGCGGCACTTGGATTGCCGCAGCCCGAATTGCTGGTGCGAGCCAATGGCGCGGCGATGGTCGTCGGCGGCGTCGCGCTGGCGCTGGGACGCTGGCCGCGTCTTGCCGCGCTCTTGCTGGCCGGGCTGCTCGCGCCGACCACGCTGGTAGGCCACGCCTTCTGGCAGGAGACGACTCCGGTGGGCCGCGCCGGCCAGCGGACCCAGTTTCTCAAGAACCTCGGCCTGTTCGGCGGCTTGCTGCTCGTCGCCGCACATGGGAAGGAGTCGATCGATGCCTGACATCCCCGCGTCCCACCGGGATTTGCTCGAAACCAATCCGGCGGTCGTCCTCGCGACACAGGGCGCGGACGGCTACCCGCAGGTCAGCGCGGTCTGGTTTCTCGTCGAGCCTGACGACACGATCAAGACGTCGCTCAACACCGCGCGCCAGAAGACCAAGAACCTCCGGCGGCATCCGGAGGCGACGCTCTTCTTTTTCGACCCGGCCAATCCCTATCGCACGATGGAGATTCGGGCGCGAGCTCTGGTCACGCCCGACCCTGATCACACGTTCGCCGATCGGATCGGCGCCAAGTACGGCGCCGACGTGCGCGAGCATGACGCGCCGGGCGTCGGTCGCGTCGTCGTTTCCTTCATCCCGGTCAAGATCAACACGTTCGGTTAGCCGCCGTCGCGTTCAGGAGGAAGCCTCGCGGCGCGCCGTCGATCGTCGTCTCGCCGCGAGGCATCGGCAAACACCGGGAGGTCGTCATGGATCAGTCAAACTCAGGAGGACAGCGGCAGTCCACGGCCAAGGACGGCGCCGCACTGGCCAGCCAGACGCCGATAACCGCCATGCCCGGACCGGGCAGCGCCGACCGGTCGCAGGTGGAAAAGAATCTCGCCACGTTCGATCGGCTCGATTTCGAGGGATGGAACGGTCCGAATTGGGATCTCTTCCGCCAGTTCCACGCGGATCACGTCCACGTCGAGGGCTTCGGCACGACGACGGACGGCATCGACCCGCACGTCAAGTGGGCGCAAGACTACATCGCGGCCCACCCCAACGATTACAAGATCGTGGCGCACCCGATCCGCATCGGCGCCGGAGATTGGACCGCGGTCGTTGGATCGCTCGCCAATGGTGGAACCATGGCGACGCTCGCCCGCTGGGAAAACGGACGGATCGTCGAGGAGTATCTCTTCAGCCTGATGGAATGAAGCGGCGCGCGCACGATGAGTCGATCAGCGCTTTTCCGTTTGCTCCAGCCGTCGCGCGATCGCTCGGGCGTGCCCATCGAGCCCTTCGGCGTGGGCGAGGACGACGGTGGCCGGGCCGAGGCGGTCGATCGCGTTCCGGTTCGCGCCGATCAGGCTGATGAACTTCACGAATTCGCCGACATGGATTGGCGAGGAAAAGCGGGCGGTGCCGCCCGTCGGCATGACGTGGCTGGGGCCGGCCGTGTAGTCGCCGAGCGCTTCAGGGCTGGCTTCGCCGACGAAGACGCCGCCGGCATGGCGCACGAGGGGCACGGCCGCCCAGGGATCGCGCAATAGCAGGCAAAGATGCTCCGGGGCGTAGGCGTTTGCGAGGTCGATCGCGGTCGGCACGTCCGGGGCGAGGACGATCATGCCGTTGGCCGCCAGCGACTGGCTGGCGATGTCGCGGCGGGGCAAGTCGGCCAGTTGCGCCGCGAGGTCGACCTGGACCTGGCCGGCGAGGGTCGGGCTCGTCGTGACCAGGATCGCGCTGGCCATTGGGTCGTGCTCGGCCTGGGCGAGCAAGTCCGATGCGGCCGCGCCAGGGTCGGCGCTCTCGTCGGCGACCACAACCGTCTCCGTCGGACCGGCG
>JAICJJ010000309.1 GCA_025928535.1 Thermomicrobiales bacterium | reverse complement strand
GGACCAGAACAAGTTCGACGAGTTGACCCGCAAATTGACTGATGGCGCCTCGCGTCGCGGCGTCGTTCGCGGCCTGCTCGGCGGCGCGACCGCGGGCGTGGCGACCGCGGTTGGCCTCGCCGCCGCCGACGCCAGGAAAAAGAAGAAGACGTGCAAATCGCCGAAGACGAAGTGCGGCAAGAAGTGCGTCGACACCAGCAAGCACAAGAAGCACTGCGGCGATTGCAAGACCAAGTGCAAGAAGCATGAGGCCTGCGTCGCCGGCACGTGCCAGACGCTGAGCTGAACCGCGTCGGGCGCCGCCGGCCGTTGAGCGCGGCATTGGTCGGCGCTCGCGCGTTCAGGTGAGTGCGCCGGGGTCGGATGCGGCGGCTGGCCCCGGCGCTTTCACGACGATTGACGCGATCGACCGTCAGCGACGCCGCTTGTCGGTCCCGTTGTGGCCCGCATCGAAACGGAGCCGCTTCACGTTCTGGACATTGACCGCATGACCCCGCGCGGAGACGAACCACCGCCGCGATTTCGCGCCCTCCTTTATAGCCACGACGGCATGGGGCTTGGCCATTTGCGGCGCACGCTGGCAATTGCGAACGAGTTTGCGTGTCGCCGTCCGGACGTCGCAATTCTCGTCGTCGCGAGCGCGCCGTCATTGCCGATGGACGATCTGGCGCCGACGATCGACGTCGTCAAACTTCCGTCCATCGCCCGGCGGTCGCTCTATCTGGGACTCGACGACGAGGCGGCGCTGCCGGACGTCTTCGGCGTGCGGGCGGCGATGCTCGCCACGATCGCACGCGCCTTCGCGCCGCACCTCGTCCTCGTCGATCACGAACCGGCCGGATTGGCCGGCGAGTTGAAGCCGGCGCTGGCCGCGCTCGCGGCGATGCGGCCACGCTCGCGGCTCGTCTTCGGCATGCGCGACATCACCTACGCGCCCGCCGAGACGAGACGGCGCTGGAGCCGGGCGGGGGCGTTCGACCTGCTCGAATCGGTTTACGACCAGGTGCTGATTTACGGCGATCGATCGGTGTTCGATCCGATCGAGGCGTACGGCCTCTCGGGCGCCGTGGCCGCGAAGGCCAAATTCGTCGGCTATGTCGGGAAACCGGACGGTCCGGCAGAGCCAGCGGACGCGCGAGCACGGTTCGACGCCGCTGCGGCGCCGCTGAAGGTCGTCACGGGCGGCGGCGGCGTCAGCGGCGGGCCGCTGCTCGACGCCTACCTCGACGCGGTCGCGGGCGGCCGCCTGGGCGACGCTGCCTCGGTCGTCGTGGGCGGGCCGCACCTGCCGCCGGCCGAAGCGACGCGGTTGGCGCGGCGGGCCGCGTCGCTGCCGCGCGTGACGTTCGCCCGCACGCTTCCCGACATCGATGGGCTGATGCGGAGCGCCGACGTGGTCGTTTCCATGGGCGGCTACAACTCGGTCTGCGAGGCGGTCGACGCCGGTAAACGCCCGATCGTCGTGCCGCTCGCGGGCGCGACCGGCGAGCAGGAAATTCGGGCGGAGCGCTTCGCGGCGCTCGGCTTGGCGACGGTCGTGCCGGAACGCGAATTGACTGGCGACCGGCTGTGCGACGCGATCGTGGACGAACTGGCGCGCGGCGCCTCGCTCGTCCATGGGCTCGATTTCGACGGACGGCGGCAGGCGGTCGATGCGCTGCTGGCGCTGCTCGCCGAGGACGTCGGAGGGCGCGGAGCGCGGCGGGAACGGCGAGTGGGAGCGACGGCATGAATCGAAATGGGCGCGCGTCAATCGAGTCCGCTTTCCCGATCAAGTCACGAGCCGTGGCGGCGGACATCGTTGTCTGCGTGCACAACGCGCTCGAAGACGTGCGGCGCTGCCTCGCGTCCGTCGCGGAGCATACGGACGCCCGGCATCGCCTGATCGTTGTCGACGACGCGAGCGACCCGGCGTGCCGGGATGAGTTGCGGCGTTTCGCGGAAGCGAATCCGGGGATCGATTTGATCCGGAACGACGCGCGGCGGGGTTACACCAAGGCGGCCAACCAGGGGTTGCGGCAGTCGACGGCCGAACTGGTCGTGCTGCTCAACAGCGACACGATCGTGACGCCGCGCTGGCTGGAAGGGCTGATCGAGTGCGCGTTCAGCGACCCGCGCATCGGCATCGTCGGGCCGCTCTCGAACGCCGCGACGTTTCAGTCGATCCCGCAACTCCGGGACGCGGACGGCGGGTGGGCGACGAACCCGTTGCCAGTCGGCTGGGAGCCGCATCAGGTCGCCGATGCGCTCGTGAACATCGCTCCGCGCGCCTTTCCACGCGTGCCGCAGGTGAACGGCTTCTGCTTCGCCGTCAAGCGCACGGTCCTCGACGCGGTCGGCTTGCTCGACGAAGACGGCTTTCCGGATGGCTATGGCGAGGAGATCGACTACTGCTTTCGGGCGACGAAGGCGGGTTTCGCGCTGACGCTGGCCGATCATGTCTACATTCACCATGCGAAATCGCGCAGTTACGGCGGTGACCGCCGACGGGAACTCGTCCGCGCCGGCATGCAGGTTTTGGAGCGGAAGCATCATCGCTTTCGGATCAAAGCGGCGATTCGACGGATGCACGCGATTTCGACGCTTGACGCCATCCGGGGTCAACTCGAAACCGTTCTCCATGAATCCACACCGCTGCCGGGAGGGTCGCTGCCCGACCCCAGCGTGCTCTTTTTACTGCCGGTCAGCAGCGCCGGCCGCGGTGGGGCCCACTCGATCGTGCAAGAGGCGTTCGGCATGCGCCGGCTTGGCGTTGCCGCGCAGGTGGCGGTGCCGGCCAAACATCACGCGACCTACGCCCGGCACTATGCGGCGATGCCGGACGATCTGTTTTATCCCTTCAATTCGTTGAACGATCTGACGCGCCATGCGGGGCAGTTCGACGTGGCGGTCGGCACGATCTTCACCTCGTTGCGCCTGCTCGAACCGATCGTCGAGCGCCATCCCGGCATCTTGCCGGCGTACTACGTCCAGGATTACGAGCCCTGGTTCTTCACTGCTGGAACGCAGGAATCGGAGGAGGCTGCGGCGTCCTACACACGGATCCCGGGCGCGGTCCTGTTCGCTAAAACGCAATGGCTCTGCGACCTCGTGCGGCAGCAACACGGCGTCGATGTCCACAAAGTTTGCCCGAGCCTCGATCGCGGCCTTTTCCGCCCCGCGTCCATATCGCGCCCGGCGGACGCGTCGGTTCGTCTCGTCGCCATGGTTCGCCCGTCGACCCCTCGCCGCGGGGCGGCGCGCACGATGAACGTCCTCAAACGCACATGGGAGACATTCGGCGAGCAAGTCGATACCGTCATCTTCGGCTGCGACGATGAGGCCATCGTCCGCCATGACCTCGCGCGGGATTTTCCATTCCAGAATCGGGGTCCGCTTCTGCGCGAACAGGTCGCGGACCTGTTGCGCGCGACGGATATCTTCGTCGATTTTTCCGATTACCAGGCGTTTGGCCGATCGGGTCTCGAAGCCATGGCGTGTGGCTGCGCGGTGGTCGTGCCGCTGGCCGGGGGCGCCGGCGAATATGCAATCGACCGGGAAAACGCCGTCGTGGCGAACACAGATTGCGAAGAGGAGTGCTTCCGGGCCGTGCGGGACCTCGTTGGCGACCGCGGTCTACGCCAGCGCCTCCAATCGGTCGGCCTGGCCACGGCATGCGCGTATTCGATCATACGGGCAGCGCGCTCCGAAATCGAGTTGTTTCGGCGCTGCCTCTTTCGGCCGCTCGCCGCGGCGGCGTTGCCGCCGAGCGTCGATCAACCTCGCCCAAATGCGATGAATGCATAGATTGCCCGGCACGGAGCCCCGTCCGTTCAGGGCGCCGCATTCGGCGCAACTCCCAAACGTTCACATCAGGCCGAAGTATCGCTCCGGAATTTCCATGAATACCGGACTGTCGGCGACATTTCGGATGAACATGCCCTTGCTGTCCGCCGTCGCCGCTGCTTCGATTTCCTCTGCCAATCGCGTGAAGTCGAACGGCGCGACGCCGGCCTTGTAGGCTTGCTTGTCGCCGAGGAAGCGATCGATCAACGCTTGGTCTTCGAATCGCTGGTGCTTGCCTCGGCCAAGGCGGAGCGACTTCTCGCTCCATGGCATCGAGCGGGTATAGGCAAGCCGCTCCAGGGACATGTCGAGATCGATGTACTTGAGGTGAAACAGGATGAGGTTCGGATCCATCCCGGGCTTCTGGTCGCAGGTGTGAAAGCCCGGGTTCCAGCGGATCGGGACGCGCGTAATCAACGGTTTCGACATCGACAACCGGAGGCGGCAGAATCGGCGTTGCCCGAGAATTGCAGCGTCGGGATCGATCGCCGGCTCGACGCCGAGAAGTTGCCGCACATCCACGCCGAACGCATAGGAAACTGGTCGATCCATGCGTTGACAATAGTCCGCGAGGTTGTCGTGCACCCCGACCTTGGGCATCGGCAGGTAGCCGGGCAGCAGGTTGAACAACGTCGGGATGTCCGTGGAGCCCTGGATGCTGGCGTGCCCGCGCAGCGCGAAGACCCCGCTGC
>JAICJJ010000152.1 GCA_025928535.1 Thermomicrobiales bacterium | reverse complement strand
TGAAGCAGGGTCCGCTGGACGAGGACGAATGGCGGCAGGTCCGGCAACACCCGGTCAACGGCGCCGCGGTCCTCGAACGATTCGCGGGCTATCGGGAGTGTTCCGTCCTCGTGCGCCATCACCATGAACGATGGGACGGCGCGGGCTATCCCGCCGGGTTGGGCGGCGAAGCGATTCCACTCGGCGCCCGCATTCTCGCCGTCGCCGACGCGTTCGACGCGATGACCAGCACGCGTTCCTACCGCTCGGCGCAAGGTCCGGACGCCGCCCTGCGCATTCTGGAGCGGGGCGCCGGGGCGCAATGGGACCCGCGAGTCGTGCAGGCATTCGTCGAATACCGTCGGCAAACGGCCTCGGCGCCCGAACCGAACCCGGCGGGACAGCCGGTCCACGCCTGATTGCCGTCGGTCAACTCGCGGCGGCGACACCGCAGGGAGCATGGGCAGTTGCGATGCCGGCTTGCGGCGGCGACTCGCTCACCAGCAAAGCCGCGACCGCGCCCGCGCGGAGGGGATGCCCGATCGCCTCGCCTTGGGCTAGTTCGACGCCCATCTGGCGCAGTGCATCCGCCTGGTCTTGCGTCGACACGCCTTTCGCCCCGATCGTCAACCCGGCGTCGCGTCCCAGCGTCGTGATGATCCGCACCGCGGTCGTGCTCCGTCGATCGCGCCCGAGCCCGCCGACGATCGCCGGATCGAGCCAGAGGGCGTCGAACGGTCCATCGTGAAGCCCTGCGAGCGGCACGTCTCGCTTGCCGAAATCATCGATCGCGATCCGCACGCCCAACGCGCGCACCTGCGGCACGATCTCCCTGGCGACGATCGCCGCGGTCGATTCCGAGATGCGCACTTCGAGGACGGCCGGATCGATGTCCGCTTCCGCCACCGCCCGCGCGATCTCGTCCACCAGCGACGATCGGCAAAACTCATGGGCCGACAGGCGAACGCTCGCGCCGGGAGCATGGCCGCCAGCCAGGTCGCGCCATGCCCGGGCCTGCCGGCACGCCTGCCGCAGCACCCACGCCCCTGTGCGCTGCTCGGCCTCGGGCGCGCCCGCGGTCCGGACGAAATTGGCCGGGGGCAGCGGTCCGTCGTCCGCTGGATGCCAGAGCGCCGAGGCGTCGAGCCGGACGATTCGACCGGTCGCCAACTCGATCTCCGGTCGATAGCGCACGACCGCTTCCTGTTCCGGCATGGCCTGATGCGGGTCGCGCGGCGAACGCTCGCGGGCGGCGGCCGGCGCTGACCGCGTCGGCGAATAGACGATCCGCGTGGCGCGGCCGGCCATCTTCGCTTCGTAGAGGGCGATGTCCGCTTCGCGCAGCAGGTCTTCCGGTTCGATCGGGCGAGCCCCGTCCATCACCGCCACGCCGATGCTGCCGCTCATGCGCGCCGCGCAGCCATTGACCGACCACGGCTCGCCGAGCGCCGCCAGCAGGCGGTCGGCGACTTGCGCCGCCGCGTCCGCCCCGGAGACCCGCTCCAGCAAGACGACGAATTCGTCCCCGCCGAACCGCGCCAGCGTGTCGGCGTCGTCGAGTGCAGAACCCAGGCGCGCCGCCGCTTCGATCAACACCTGATCGCCGGCGTCGTGGCCGAGACTGTCGTTGAGATTCTTGAATCCGTCGAGATCGATGAAAAGCACCGCCGGTCCGTCGCCGGCCCCCGGGTCCTGCGTCGCCGCCAGCAGCCGCTCCATGTAGAGCGTCCGGTTGGGCAATCCGGTCAGCGCGTCGTGATGCGCCAGATAGGCGAGCCAGTCTTCGGTTTGCTTGCGCTCCGTCAGATCGATCACGACGCCGTGCCAATAGGCGGGTAGTCCTCGCTCGCCCTCGACCAGGATCGCCTGATTGCGAATCCAGACGATCGACCCGTCGCGGGCGATCATCCGATACGACTCGTCGAAGGCGCCGGTGGCGTCGGAACGGCGCACCGCCGCTTCCACCCAGGCCTGGTCGTCGGGATGCACGAGATCTTTCCAGGCGGGATCGCCGGCCAACAACTCGGCGGCGGAATAGCCGAGCATCGCGGCAACCTGCGGGCTGAGGTAGAGATCGGTGTCGCCGACCAGATGTTCGATATAGATGATCGCCGGCAATTGTTCGACCAGGGTGCGATACCGCGTTTCGGCGTCCCGCAAGGAGCCGTCGACGCGATCGTGCTCGATGGCGAGGCGGGCGAGTTCGGCCGCGTGCGGCAGCAGGCCCATCGGCGCGGCGAGCGGAACCGGCGCGCGCCGGAACAAGGCGAACACGCCCAACGCCAATTCACCGGCCCGGCCGCGGATTGGCGCCGTGGCGCACGCATGCAAACCATGCGCCGCCAGATCGCGCCATGCCGTCCGACAGGGATCGACCGAGACGACGTTCCCATCGCTGTCCGCGCCAGACCCCGGCTGATTCAGCGCGTCGGCCAACGCGGCGGCGACGACAGGCGGCAGACTCGGCGCGGCGCCGACGCGCAGCGGGCCGTCCGCATCCCGGCAAAAGACCGCGCCGACGGCGCCTGGCTCCCGCGCTTCGAGCGCCCGGCAAAGTTCGGCCAGGATTGTGTCGAGCGGGTTTCCGGCCGCGATCATTTCCAGCAGGCGGACTTGCAGCGAGGCGATCGCCTCGCCGGCGGCCGGAACCATGCCACGCCGTTCGGCGCCGTCCTGCTGCTCGCGAGGCGGGTCGGACTCCATGGGCACGGGATTCCCCCCTCCGCATTCGGCCACCGCGGTGTGACGCGAAGCGGCTCTCTGCGCAGTATAGAATCCCCCCGTCGGTTCATGACAAGCGAAAGGTCCGGAGTCGAAGGTCTCCGTCAGGGGCGACCCGGGGTGGCGTCATCCCGCGGCTGATCCAATGATGCGATCGCGGCGGCGAAAGTCGCCAACGGGTAAGAGAGATGATTCGGTTCATCACGGAACCGCGTGAATCCTTGATGCTCATAGAAGGCCGCCGCGTCGTCGTCGATGGCGTGGACCACGACGACGGCGGCGCCAATCGCCTGACTCATTTCAAGAACGCGGCCGATCGCCTCCGCCAGGAGGACGCTGCCGAGCCCCTGTCTCTGCATCGAGACGTCCAGCGCCAGACGACCGATGAGGACGGCAGGGACCGGGTCGTATCGTCCCAGCGAGCGATCACGGTCGCGCCGGCGCGCTTGGCGCTTCGACAACGCGAAACTGTTCAGCGTGAAATAGCCGAGCACCGGCCGGGTCGAATTGGTCTCGGCTCGACTTGCCAGCACGTAGCACGCGGTGGTGCGGTCTCGTTCATCTTCGAGAACGCCATGCTGAATGTATGCGTTGAGATCGGCCTTGCCGCAATCGAACCCCGCGGCATCGTGCCGCAGCGCGTCGAACCGCCCAATGACGAGATCGGCGGGCCAACTTCGACCGGCGTTCGGCGCGTCGGACACCCTTCAGACTGACGCGCGAAACTTGCGCCAGCGTGCGATCGACCGGAGCATGGCCTCGTTCGGCTTCGACGGATGATCGATCGCATCGAGGAGCGCGTCCATGTCATAGTCGGTCAATTCGAGCAGACGTTGCTCGCGCACGATTTCGCTCGCCTTTTCGGCGATCGCCTCGGTCACGAGATCGGATTGCGATCGCCCGCTCACGGCGACGGCACGATCGAGACGCTCGCCCAGTTCCGGCGTCAACCGCAACGCGATCCGCCGGCTTTTCGTCTGCCGCCTTGACGACGCTGAAGCGCACGCAGGCGAATTTGTCGATGCCATGTCGGCCATTCCTTACATGATCGAACAACTGTACAGCGATCCGGGCCACACGACGGCTGCCAGTCAAACCCGTTCGCGCTGTACGCCTATTGTACGCCGCAACTGAATCGAGAGCGAATGCCGAGTGATCGTGCCGCGGGACCTCGCCGGAACGGCATGAAAAAATGCCGCCATCAGGTCGTCGCGATCGTGTCCGCGCCGCGTTTTTCAGCGCAGCGTGTCGCAGCATCTCGCGCTCGGTCGCCGATGGACGACGAGATCCCGCGACTTCGCTCGGGATGATCGTGGGAGCGGCGTGTCACGCCCCGCGCAAAATCTTGACGCGCGCCTGGTTGGGGGTCGAAGGCTTTCGTCACGGCCGAACCAGCCGGGCGTCGTCCGGATGTCGTCCTCCGGGGCGCCACTTGCCGCCGAGACCGGGTACGATGGGCGCCCGCCGTCTTCGGGGTGTGGAGACGGCGGCCAGCGTCACGCGCAGTGGGGGGAACGTTCATGAACCACCGCACGTTGTTTTCGTTCGTGTTCGCCGTCGCGCTCCTGCTCGGCGAACTGCCCGGATTGGGCGTTCGGCCGGCCGCGGCGCAGGACGCGACGCCCGTGGCGGGCGGCCCGGCCGCTCCCGGCGTCGCCCATCCCGGCGGCGCGTTGCCGGGCAATCCGGCGATCCAACTTGTCAAGGTCGCGGGGGGGCTGGCCGACCCGGTCAATGTCGCCGCGCCGCACGACGGCAGCGGCCGGCTCTTCATCGTCGAGCGGGTCGGCCGCATCCGAATCGTCGATCGGAATGGCGCGCTGCTGCCGGAGCCGTTTCTCGATCTGCATGATCTCGTCCAGACCGCCTATCTCGAGCAAGGGCTGCTCGGGCTGGCGTTCCATCCGAACTACAAGGACAACGGGCTCTTCTACGTCGATTTCACCGACTATCACACCAACGGCAGCACGTTCATCATGGAGTTCCACGTCGCAAACGACGATCCGAACAAGGCCGATCGCACCGGCGGCCGACTTCTGCTGACCGTTGCCCAGCCATATGTCAACCACAATGGCGGCACGATCAAGTTCGGGCCGGATGGCTATCTCTACATCGCTCTCGGCGACGGCGGCATGGGCGGCGACCCGTACAACAACGCGCAAAACACGAGCAGTCTGCTCGGCAAATTGCTGCGGATCGACGTGGCGCCGAGCGGCGACCAGCCATACGGCATTCCGCAGGACAATCCGTTCGCCAATGCCCATGTCGTCCAGTCGAACGCATTCACCGATGTGATCGGCGAGACCTCGGGCCTGAGCCTGGAAGCCGGCGACTACCACCCGGCGGCGCGCCGCGAAATCTGGGCGTACGGCCTGCGCAATCCGTGGCAGTTCAGTTGGGACCGCGCGACGAGCGATCTCTACATTGCCGATGTCGGCCAGGTCACATGGGAAGAGATCGACTTCGCGCCAGCCGGCGAGAAAGGCGGCCAGAACTACGGCTGGGACTGGTTGGAAGCGTCCCATTGCTATCCGGCGTACATCGCCTCCTGCCCGCGCGGGCAGGTCGGCGTGCTGCCAGTGGCCGAATATCAACAGGGGGAAGCAGGCTGCGACATCACCGGCATCGGCGTTTATCGGGGCGCGGTTTCGCCCAGCCTCGACGGCATCTATTTCTCGTCCGACTGGTGTTCCGGGATTGTCCGCGGCCTCGTCCGCGGCGATGGCGGCGCCTGGCGATTCGCCGATCTGCTCGACACGAAACTGTTGGTGACGGGCGCCGGCGAAGACGAAGCAGGCGAGGTCTACCTGACCGCCTGCAATTGCGAATTCACGCGCGATTACAACCCGGAAGCCAATCCGCAGGGAACGGTGTGGCGACTGGCGCAAGCGGACAAGATTCCGGCTGGCGCCGAAACCGCGCCGCTCGAATCGGCCACCCCGACGGCCAACCCGCCGGCGGAGCCGGGCACGCCCCAACCGGCCGCGTAGCGGCCGGCAGGTTTCATGACGGCGCGGCGGCGGGAACACCCCTCTCGCCGCCGCGCTCCGCGTCAAGGCGCTCATCGGGACGAATCGATCGCCGCATGGCGGGACGCTGCTTCATCGCCGGCGGCAACGTCCGCCGCTGGACAAGCGAAAGCCCGCTATTTCACCGCGCCGCTGGCGATGCCGCGGATGAAGTGGCGTTGCAACAGGACGTAGACGACGATCGTCGGCAGGGCGACCAATGTCGCGCCCGCTGCCATCAGCGGCAGATCGCTGGCATAGCGGCCCTGGAAAAAGGCCAGCCCCAGCGGCAGCGTCCGCAACTCTTCGCGTGAGACGACGACCAACGGCAGCAGAAAATCGTTCCAACTCCAGACGAAGAAGAGCACGGCCATCGAGAGAATCGCCGGCCGCGCCAGCGGCAGCAAGACATCCCACAGGGTTTGCCATGAATTGGCGCCGTCGACCGTCGCCGCGTCGACCAGGTCTTGCGGCGCCTGGCTGAAAAAGCCCCGCATCCAGAACGTGCCGAACGACACGCTGAAGGCGATCTGCGGCAAGATGATGGCCCAGTAGGTGTCGAGCAGGCGCATCTGCCGCAAGTTGTGATAGAGGGGGATGATCACCGCTTCGCCCGGAATCATGATCCCGAGCAGCATGACGAAAAAGAGCGCCCGGTTGCCCGGAAAATGCATGCGGCCGAACGCGTAGCCGCTCAGGACCGACAGTGCCGTCGAACCGAGCACCACGGGCGCGGCGACAACGATGCTGCTGCGGAAATATTGCGAAAAGTGCGCCTGCGTCCAGGCGGAGGTGAAATTGGCGACCGACCACTGGACGGGCAGGCCGAACGGATTGCTCGCCAATTCGCCCCCGCTCTTGAAGCCGGCCAGGGCGATGGCGACGAACGGGCCGATCGCGAGCAGCAAGGCGACGATCAGGATCGCGTAGACCACGCCCGCGCCGAGCCAGCGGGTCGCCAGCCGGCGCGCCGCCGTCGGCCGCGCGGCCGTCGTCGCCCGCGCGTTCGGGCCGATGCGTTCGGTCGCCGTCGCCATCTCAGGCCTCCGCGCTGCGCATCCGCAACGTGATCACCGCGTACGAGACGACGAGGATGACCAGCGTCAGGATGACCGCGATCGCCGCCGCGTAGCCGGCGCGATTGATCGTGAACGCGTTCTTGTAAAGGAGGAGCGCCACGACCTGGGTGCGATTC